>JAYTYQ010000145.1:0-8192 GCA_043742285.1 Candidatus Altimarinota bacterium | reverse complement strand
TCGAGAGGCATACACAACAAAAGAAAAAGAATAGGAGTACTTACGCACTCCTATTCTACATAAACTCACTAATAAATCAAACGGGAATTATTGTAATTTGGTATGACTTGACACCACCTACGCAGTATTCTTTTGTAGGTGCTTTTGTATGGTATTTTTAGGAGTTGGTTTCTGGGAGATTATTTGTTCGAGAAGTGTCTTGAAAAGTTTTCATCTGTCACTCGATTTTCGTCTGTTGAATCTGAATGTGTATTCTTCAAGATAATCTTGAAGGTAGTCATTTTGTACCATGTACTTTTGGTGTGTACCGAGAAGCCATCGTTTCATGAGACTTGCTATGATGTGTACATTTGGAGTAACTTCATTTGTATGTACTCCACTCACTTCCGCATTCTCTATATTTGCTGTTTGGAGTATATGGGTATACCCAATTTTGTCGAGAGAATTATATGACTTCCATCCATCCGTATAGAGAGCGCTTCCTGTCTCTATGTTTTCTGTGATGAATGATGTGAGTGTCTTTTCAGAGCAATTGGGAATGACTTTCATACGTACTCTTCCCATTCACCTGAAGAATCACTTCTTGTTTGGAATCTTCATGTTTATTTCCACGGCAACGACTACTTTTTCCTTCCACTCTGCTCATCTTCCACGTTTTCATGGCTGAGATCATCCAACAAAGACTTCATCTACTTCTACATCTCATCTGAGTTTTTCTCGGTCTTGGAGCACCATAATTTTTCGAAATTTCTGACTCCAAAGCCAAGCTGTTGGAGACGAAATTCAAAGGAGAAGAGATAGCTCTTCCGAGCTCACTCATTGCTTACTCGTCACCATAAGCCATGCTATCAGGAAGAGAGCTCTCATAGGTATACGTAGTCTATGAAGTACTGTATCTGCTGTCACTGAGAGATGTGTTCTACAAGAAGCACAGATGCGTGTTCTTCGAGTTCCGTGCCTCCAATATTTTACTGATCCGCACTTGCTACATTTTCCATCCTATCGTATATCTTCAAGAGCTACAATACACTGCTCTTCTGTTGAAAAATCGTTAAGAAAATCAATCATATTTTTTGGATATTGCATTACTGGATGCTATCTATATAGAGGTGGTGTCAAATTAGAACCCATTATGAATTATTATTCATCCTTGCAATCAGACTTCGATTAGACTCGTGTTTCGTGTGATTTTCGGAATTCTTGGATAATGTTGTTGATTCGGCGAGCGTTCTCTATTGGATCTGGAGCATATCGAATGACCATATTCGAGGATTCACTTGCCGTATGGATATGGACATCTCAGAAACTGAAGAGAGACTGAATAATTCCTGAGGTATGAGCATTCACTTCTTGAACGCGGTCAAGTGAGCATTCACTCACGGTTCGAGACAGGGCTGATATCTGATCGATACCGATCACTCGAGAATCCGTGATGATGAAGAGATCGAGTTCATCATTGATCCAGTCGATGAGTATGAATGTGAGAAATATGATCCAATAGAGTGAAAGCCCTCACCAATAGAGCCCGCTACCAAAAAGATCGATAATAGCACTTTGATAACTAATGAGTATCGTAGACGTGACAAAAAGGGCAATAAAATAGAGAAAATGGAAAACGAGGATGATCCAGTGACGATGAAGAGTAAGCTTTATCTGCTCATTATCCCTCAGGAGGGAGACGTGTTCTTTTTTGACCATGTAATATGTGGTTCTTTGAGGTAAATAGGAGTTACTCGATCCAGGTATTTCAGAGAGGAAAATATTTTTATTACCTCTGCCCAGTCTTCTCTATATTCTATAAAAACTTTATCATCTGTAAAATCATTTTTCTCACCATAGCCACAATATATGCCACTTGGAATCATTTCTTTGGATATCAGACTCCTGGATTGATCCTTTTGGGCCACAATATACTCATGCTCATTGGCTCGAAGAATCCCTGTAGCATGGTCAATCAGCTCAAAAAAATGACATCCCTTCACTCGAATCCCACGACTCAGAATAAGCGTCGAAAGGGTCAATGAGACGATCCGCATACGGGTAAAAGAGCCTGGTCATACTATCATCCAGATTTCATCTATCTCATGAGCATTTATAAGTTCTATGAGCGTATCTGGAAAATGAGAGAAGTCATCTCACTTGGCAATCATTTGACTCTCAAGAAGAGTTTTATCTGAGAGAAGCGAAAGTATAATCTCTGGAAGAAGAGGATTGATAAAAAGAATCATGAAAGAAAAATAAAGGGATTATACGCAATAGACTCAAGCCCCACTATCTCTATTCTAGAGCAAGATCTGTCTTCGTTCTCTCTAGGCAATAGAGAACTCTGATGAGATGACAGAAATTCTATACCCAATTATCAGAAAAGGTCGGTATAGAATAACTATGTTCCGCGATATGAAAGTGCTTCGAGAATATGAGGAACTTCGACACATGTCGATCATTCGATATCCGCTATAGTACGGGCAACTCTGAGGATTCTATAAAAAACTCGTGTCGACAGATTGAGTCTCTCTGTCGAAGTTATGGCGATCTTCCTGGCATCATCCCCGATGCATCCATATGTCTCTATATCAGTATTGGACATTTCGGCATTGCGATGGAGCTTGCTCCCGGAGAATCGCTCCTTCTGGATAGTGCGAGTATGTTCGACAATTTTTCGAAGACTTTCCGTTGTCTCTGTTGTTCACGCCTTTTCGAGTTCACCGATCTTGATGCGAGGAACCTGGATGAATATATCGATTCGATCAAGAATTGGCCCGGAGAGTCGCGAACGGTAGCGTTCGATCACATGAGTATTACAGCTGCATTCTTTATCCGGGTCACCCATATACCCACAAGGACATGGATTCATCGCACCAACGAGAGAAAATCGACAAGGATATCGGCAGGTCATATTGACACGATTAATCGTGATTTCGCCATCTTCGAGTGGTTGACGAAGTGTCTCAAGAATATGTTTGTCGAACTCGAGAAATTCATCAAGAAAGAGGACTCACTTGTGCGCCAGTGATATCTCCCCTGGCTTCGAATCTCGACCGCCACCAATAATAGACGCTTCACTCGCTGTATGATGAATGATGCGAAATGGACGCTCTGTCACGAGGGGCATCTCCTTCGTAAGAAGTCCCGCTACAGAGTAGATTTTTGAGAGTTCTATTTGCTCCTCACTATCCATAGAAGGAAGGATTCCAGCAAGTGCCTTTGCGAGCATAGTTTTCCCCGATCCTGGAGGTCATTGCATGAGAATATTGTGCCCTCATGCTGCTGCTATGAGGAGTGCACGCTTGGCTTGTGCTTGTCCATGTATACTCGAGAAGTCGATCGTCATACGTGTACGAGGGGCATCGATGATGTCGAGGTGAGGACTCGGTTCAATTGCTCGCGTTCCCGTGAGCATATCGATCGCATCTTGGAGACTCGAGAGGCTGATGATATCGATATCAGGAATGACGGATGCTTCTATCACGTTCACCTCTGGAAGAAATATCCGTTTCATCCCCAGCTCTCGTGCAAGGATCGTGGAAGGCAGGGCTCACTGGATACTACGGATTGTACCATCGAGAGCCAATTCTCCCAGAAATAATGAAGAGGCGAGGATATCCGCATTGAATTCGAAATCTTTTCCAATAATTCAGAGTGCTATCGGCAGGTCATAAATGGGTCATTTTTTCTTGAGATCTGCTGGTGCGAGATTTACCGTGATGCGACTCCCACTCGGAAAAGAAAATCCTGAATTCTTGAGAGCACTGCGTACACGTTCTCGACTCTCTTGTATCGCTGTATCACCGAGTCCAACGACCATGAATTGTCACATTCCTGTGACAACGTCTACTTCTACTTCCACGAGATTTCCATGAATTCCATAGATGGATGCAGAGAAGAGTTTTTGCATAGAAGAAAGAATATAATTCCTCACTATCCTAGTCATGATTGTATAAAAAACAAAGGTTTTCCATATTTTCCCTTGTTGTAAAGGGAAAATATGCCCGAATATTTGGCTATGTACTCCTTTTTTGGTACTATGAAAGGGTGAAAATCACCAATAAAAAATACATACAGAGTGCTGTTCGAGCCTTATTCCTTTTTCTCTCGATCCTTCTTTGTCATTCAGAGATTTCCTTTGCCCTGAATACAAGACCCGCAAATGCCTCTGAGAAAGTATCAAGATCAATATTCTCCTCTGTTTGAGACTCCATAGTCTCATTGTTGGAAAATCTCTGAAGTATATTGATATTCATTCTCATTGCTTGGTTCGTACTCAAGATCATTCGACTCACCTATGAAGTACTCATGGCGAATCGGCTCGTGTATCTGAAGGTCACACTTCCTCGGGCTGACTCGAAGCTTGACAAGGAAAAAGAAACAAAGAAAGACTTCAAAGAAAAAGTCGGAATCATGTCTGTTTTTTATAAGAGTGTCCACAATATTACTCAATCGAGCGCGCTCGATACGATTATGAACGTCATATTTCGTCATGCGAAACTCTCGCTTGAGCTCATGTATCACGATGGAATGGTGCACTTCTATGTTGTCGGATACAAGGAACACGTCTCACTTGTCGTCCAACAGATCACTTCGAATTATCCTGATGCAGAAGTCAAAATTATTGAGAAGAATAAATTTCCAGAAATAAAGCCCCTCGGATTCACACTCCAAGCAGCTTCCGTGGGGAAAAATACTGATGATATATTCCCGATCAAAATGTACAAGTATTTTGAAGATGATCCACTCTCGACCTTCACGAATAACTTCGGTTCTCTAAAAAAAACAGATGTTGCCACCATACAATTCGTCATGAAACCACTCGGTCATGGTTGGAATAAGAAAGCCAAGAAGGCCGCATGACTCTTGGCAAAATGAGAATACAAAAAAGGGATAAAATCAGGACTTTTCTTGACCATCATTAAGTGAATCTTGGCACCAATCTCATGGCTTCTCTATCGGTTCATCAAAAATGAAGATGATCCATCGTCGACAGCGCCAGGGGCATCAAGCGGGGATTCATACAAGATATTCAATCAAGCCGAAACAGAAGCGCAGAAAATGGTCTGAGAAAGTGCGTGACAACCAGGATTCTCGTGCTCTATTCGTATACTCGTCGCATCAGATACGGGATCGTCGGCCAAGAACGCGCTCTCGAGTCTGGTTGCCGCGACCAACGTCTTCACAGATGAATACAATAATCAGCTTGCGAATCCACAGATGATGGAAGATCCATTTCGCTTTTTTTTCACACCGATTCGGTATTTTGCCTATAAGTTTCGACTCATCGGAGTGCTTCAGAGTATCTCGCGATTCTCCTGTGATGAAATGTCAACGATGTTCCATTTTCCAGATATCAACTACAATAAGTCACCTATTATCGCGTGGCTCGAGTACAAGATGCTCCCACCGCCTCCCAATCTCAAATTCCCCAAGGAACCGCTCATCCTCAAAGATTATAAACGCAATACCGAAGGGAATATCTATACGACTGATTGATCCCTCCTACGCGTTGATGAGAACAAGAATCTCTATCGAGATGCGAATAAAGATCTCGAACTTATTGGAGGCATGAAGGTCATGGTACATACAGAAGGAGAAAATATCGGTCGTCCCATCGATGATGGAAAAGTGCCTGTCCAGATCGATGATCATCGCAAACTCCAGGGATTTGCTCTCTACAAGGATGCAGTTCTCATGGGCTGGAATGAGTATCGAAATATTAGAACTCCTATTTATTTCTCCAAAAAAGACCGAGGACGTCATCACTATATCATCGGAAAATCAGGGGGATGAAAGTCGGTATTTATCGGCTATCTTGCCCGACAGGATCTCTGGAGTGGGAATGGACTCTGTGTGATCGATCCACATGGTGATCTGGTAGAGGATATCATCGCATTCACGCCAAAAGAACGGGCGAAGGATATGATCATATTCGATCCTGCAGACTATGAACGTCCGATGGGACTGAATATGCTCGATATCATTGCCACTGAACCCAATCTCAGACTTATTGAGAAAGATCGAGCCGCACTCGATGCCACGTCTATTTTTATCAAAATGTATGGTGATGAAATATTTGGTCCACGAATACAACACTATTTTCGCAATGGATGTCTGACCCTTATGGATGATGAGGAAGAAGGAGGGACACTTATCGATGTACCTCGACTTTTTGTCGATGAAGCGTTCATGAAGTATAAAACATCAAAAATCAAAAATGTCATGGTAAAGGCTTTCTGGGATCATGAATATGCTCAGACAGGAGATCGAGAGAAACAAGAAATGATTCCATTTTTCTCTGCAAAGTTCGGACCTTTCATCACGAATGGAACAATGCGAAATATCATCGGACAGACGAAAAGTGCCTTCAATCTGAGACGGATTATGGATGATCAGAAGGTACTCATGGTGAATCTTTCAAAAGGGCGAATAGGAGATCTTAACGCACAACTTCTCGGCCTAATAATGGTCTCAAAAATTAATATGGCAGCCATGTCTCGTGCCGATATGCCCGAAGATCAGCGTAAGGATTTCTACCTCTATGTTGACGAGTTTCAGAATTTTGCAACGGACACATTCGGTGAAATTCTCTCTGAAGCTCGAAAATATCGACTAGCACTGATTATGGCACATCAATTCATAGCTCAGATCGGGGGATCTGGAGACAAACAAGGGAAATGAGGGAAGCCGTCGATCAAGGATGCGGTCTTCGGGAATGCTGGAACCATCATGTCATTCAAGGTCGGAGCTGAAGATGCAGAGTATCTTGAGAAGGAATATGCACCACTACTTTCGCAGCAAGATATAATCGGGATTGCAAATTTCACAACCTATGCTAAACTCAATATCGATAATGCCACAACACGACCATTCGATCTCAAAACTATCTGGGATAATACCTATAAGAATCCTGAAGTTTCTAAAATCATCAAAGAATACTCTCGGAAAATGTATGGGAGAAAAAAAGAATACGTCGATATGGAAATCGAAGCACGAATGGGAATCATTCGTGAAGATATTGAAATACCAACTTTACCGATACACAATGGAGAATCTGCAGAAGTTTCGTCAGACTCTAGTTCATAATTTTTTGTCCTATGTTACATAGAATTCTCCCCATTTCTGTGGGCATTCTTGTTCTCATTGATTTCTTTCTTCTCCTATGATTCGGAGGACAAGGATTTATGGCTGCTGTTGTTTTGAATTCTCCCATATTTTTCGCAATATTGGTGGCTATACAGCTGCCTCTCCTCTATCTTATTGTCTATCTTGCCTACATTGGACCAGTTCAAGTGCTCAATCTCAGTATTGCCAAATTTATGACAGGAGTAGATGAAGATCCGCATCTTCGCCCGAATTCTCTGAGTAAGTGAATGAATTATGTGATTACCTTCTTTATCAAGAGTCTCCAGATATTGAAAGTCTTCAAACAAGAGCTTCGTGATGGACGTAAGCTGAGATCAGAAGTCGAAATTGCAAGCGAAATCCAGCGACATGTCAATGCAAATGAAGATACAAAGGTTCCCTCTCTCGAAATTGCACTTTCCACCACCCCAGCATCTGAGGTAGGATGAGATAGTCTTGACATCATTCGATGAAAGGATGATAATTATTATATCTATGTTGGAGATGTAACCTGACATGGTGTGCCTAGTGGATTTGTCATGATGATGGTGAATGCCCTGATATCTGCCTTCGTCACGGAAGAAATCAATGGAGCAAAAATCCTTTCGGAAACTAATCGTATTCTCAAGCCACGAATCAAACAAAATATGATGATGACTTGCGTGATGCTTAGGTGGAATGAGAATGACAAACAACTCTTTTATACTGGAGCGGGTCATGAATACCTTTTGGTTTATAAGTCTGCAGAAGGGAAAGTCTACAAGATTAAGTCTGGATGAGTCGCACTGGGAATGGTACGAGATGCATCTAAGGCACTCAAGGAACAACAGATACTTTTCGAACGAAATGATATTATCATTCTCTATACGGATGGAATAACTGAGGCTCGTTATCGATCAGAACAAAATGGACTCCTCTTCGGAATTGATAGAATAGTCGAATCTGTCATGAAGGTGCCAGTCAAGACCGCTGAGAACATTTTCCGTCAAATTACTATTGATCTCTCTGCATTCATGGGATATCGTCACAAACAATATGATGATATCACGCTTTTCACTGCTCGATTTCTTCCAGTTTAT
>JAYTYQ010000144.1:0-1126 GCA_043742285.1 Candidatus Altimarinota bacterium | reverse complement strand
AAATTCACAGAGGCGACGAATTACCGACCGAATTTCGAGAGAATAGAAACCTCACTTCAGTCTATAGATAGGAAAATGGCTGAGCAGAATGCTCGACTGAAACAATGAACAGGCAGTACTATAAGATAACCCTCTGACGGAAAGATATATGAAGATCTGATTTTTCTGAACCCCTTCCCTCGCCGCCCGAGTCCTCTCAGATATTTTGGAACATAGAGATATCGAAGTCGCTTTTGTCGTGACCAATCCAGATAAGCCCACTGGTCGTGATCAGATGCTCACATCCACTCCTGTGAAGATGCTTGCACTCGAGAACAATATCGACATATATACCCCCGGGAGAATCCGTGAAAATATTGAATTCATCGAGAAAATCTGATCATATCAGTGTGATTATTATATCGTTGTCGCCTATGGGAAGATCCTCCCGAATACAGTCCTCGAGTCGCCTCTGAAGATGTGTATCAATGTACATGGTTCTATCCTCCCGAAGTATCGCTGAGCGTCTCCGATCCAGTCCACTCTCCTCCATGGAGAGAAGACGACTGGTGTGACGATCATGCAGATGAGTGAGGGCATGGACGAAGGCGATATTCTCAAAATTCGAGAAATATTCATCGATGAATATGAAACCTCAGGCAGCCTTTTCGAGAAATTCGCCCTAGTATCCTGACCGACACTCATACAGGCACTCAGAGAACTCGAGCATGGAGGGATTACCGCGCTTCCACAGGATACTACGCAAGCAACCTATTGCAAGAAGATCGAGAAGGAAGATGGACTCATCGACTGGTCGAGAAGTGCAACGGAAATATACCATATGTGGCAAGCATACACTCCTTGGCCAGGGATCTATACGATGTATGATGGGAAACGTTTATTGCTCGAGAAAGTTTCTTTTTTCCATCATCTTGAGTGTGCGAACGATCCAGTCATACAGAAGCGTGGACTCTTCCTTCGTCAGAATGACGAACCAATAGGGACAGTGTTGAAACTCGAAAATGGCATCATCTGAGTCATCTGTGGCGAATGAATCTTGACACTCGAACAAGTAAAGCTAGAATGAAAAAGATCTCAGTCGATTCGAGATTTTGTGAATGGGAATCAGAAGTTTATATGAGTAATT
>JAYTYQ010000143.1:0-2969 GCA_043742285.1 Candidatus Altimarinota bacterium | reverse complement strand
TACTTTTGGTTCCGAAGATAGATCCAAAGTGCTGTAAATGAAATAAGTCTTGATCTAGACAGTCCCTTATGTTCGTGACATCACTCTTCTGTAAAAACTCAGAAGTATCACTCGATCTTATTGCTCGATTGTTCAATATTCGGATCACTTTGTTTGCTCGCTTGAAACATATATGGAAGTGCATTGTGTATATGAGTAAAAGCTTTCATAAGGTTCTTGTGTGTCCATAAGCATCATCATTTCTTGGTGATGGTTTTTTCATAAAGAAAGGCTTCATAAGTCTTTTGCCATACTTGAAAGACAAGAGGAAATAGTATTGGATCTGAAAGTATCTTATAGCTCATAATATACTTCAGCTTCTTTGCTGCTTTGGTTCTTGGATTTCATGAGATGTAATTTTTGACTTGTCTCTGTATATGAACCAAGCATCTTTGTTGCACCACTTCTGGATAGACTTCATTGAGAGCACTCGCTATTTGGAGAGATCAGTCTGAAACACATGCCTTTATGTCCGTATATCCCATCTCTTTTTTTAAGAACTGTAAGTCTTCCACAATATATCCTTTCTTTTCACCATCTCGTATACTTGAACCCAAGTACCTTCTCTTGGATATATTCATAGTACATGAGAAGCATATCTGTTTCTTTACTTCCATTCGACTTTGGAAGTACGTATCCATCAATCATAATATAGTGTGCATGAGGAAATATCTCATCAATACACCATAAAGCATTCTCATCGAGACGAGATTGAATATCTTTACGGACTCGGTATTCTTTCTGATGCGATTGATCGGATATTTGTCGTGCGGAATATCCTTCAGTGATATATTTATGGAACCAAGAGGCAGTGCGAAATCATGCTTCTTGTTTTTGTTCTCGACGAACAACAAAGGATCGCCCACAATCTTTGCATCGATTCTTGGGTTTTCAGGTGTTATTCTTCCCATCTTTCTTGATCGAATACGATCCACATTTAGGACATTTTTTTTAGCATAATAGTTGAGGATAGTTATGAGGTAAAAACTACTGTGAAGTTTTATCCTATTGTTTTGGCTCTACAAAGCAAAAAAATGTAGATTAACAGCCTACATTTTTTTCTATTTACCCAGTATTTTCGAAGAAAATGAAAAAAATACATTCATCATAGAGAGAGTAAATATAGGATTATGGAGAGAAGAATGATCGAGAATCGAAAAGAACTCTTTCCGAATTGTGAGACCAGAAGTGAGATTGGACACTGGGAGTGAGATACAATCGTTTGAATTAAGTGATGAAGTAAAGAAGTTATTCTGACAAATGTTGAAAGGAAGACAGGATACTTACTCACAAGAAAACTCAGCAACTCTACTGGACAATCTGTTCTGGACGCAACTTATGAGCTATTCAACGATTCATCTATTCTAGCAAGCAAAAAACTCTCTATTACCTATGACAATGGAAGAGAATTTAGTGAACATAGGATGATCGAATTTGAAACCAATATGACAGTATTCTTTGCTCATCCATATCATTCCTGGGAAAGATGAACCAATGAAAATACGAACTGACTCCTCAGACAATTTGTTCCAAAGAAGACAGACTTCAAAACAATATCTGAGAAGGAACTACAAATATATACGAAACTTATAAACCATAGACCACGTGAACGACTCTGATGGCTTACTCCTCATGAATTATTCATTGAGTGAAAAAGTTGCATTTGACTTTAGAACTTACAGTATATGTGCCATCATTTCTCCTTGTCTGGAGTTCTTATAGCACCTGTCTCAATGCCGTGATATTGAACGCATAGTCCATCTTGGTCGAACCAAGGATACCGAGATAACCTTCGTATCATCAGATTTCGATTTTTTTGGCTATGAGACTACTCGATTCAAGTTCTGGGAGGATATTCTCTTCCCCGATGAAGGCAGATACTCGAGGGGTGATATCGAGTCACGCCAGAACATCGAGGAACTGATGCTTGTTCTCGAGGAACTTGATCACTTGATACATCTCATCGCCGATCACTCATCGATTGCGATCGATATAGTTCGAAAGACCAAGGTAGTAGGAAGCGCCAAGCGAAGGTATAGAGGCAAATGTGATCTCTCCTGTGATCTTCGTCAGGCGAGAGACGAGACTATAGAGGGCATCATCGATACGATTATTCGCGATCTTGCTGGAATATTCTGCTTCTGCTTCGAGAAATATCATCGGGAGTGCTTCCATGAGATAGTCGACAAAAACCCGAAGTCATCGGGTGGTCGGAAGCCTTCCTGCACTATTGTATGGTTGGAATATGAGCCCCATCTTCTCGAGGCTCATCATATCGTTGCGGATCGTTGCGGATGATACCTGGAGATCATGCTTCGCAAGAAGCGACTTCGATCCCGTGATCTCTCCAGTCTTGATATACTCTTCGACAATGAGCTTGAGGATGTTTACTTTGCGTTGATCGATTTTATGCATTGGAATATGAGAGTTTTTGGAGGTACTGGGATAACTCAGATATCTATCGATTATCGCTATTCACACTTTTCACCTTCATCGACGCACCCTTGTGACCGATGATCTCGACCTTGTCACCTGCTACCACTTCATCATCTGAGTCTATGAGATAATCCACTCCATCGAGTGAGATCTTGTATTCACCACCGACCTTCCTCGCACTACGAACTTGACCGATATATTTATCCGCACCTTGGGGAGTGATAGGCTCATGTGAGATGAGGAGCTTGGGGATGACGAGTGCGAATATGAGGCTCGCTATGGCGAACACTCCTCCTTGGAGTATCGTGATCGTCGGCTCTTGGAGTATATAGGTGACCATTGCCACGATAGCCGCGGAGAGTGCAAGTGAGAGACCATAGAACGTACTCGTCACCATCTCGATGATGAGAAAAAAGATAGCGATAGCAATCCAGATGAGGAGTGGAGACATAGGTAATTGTTAATTATAGAAAATACGGAGTCATAGAGTAGTA
>JAYTYQ010000142.1:0-5170 GCA_043742285.1 Candidatus Altimarinota bacterium | reverse complement strand
CAATCCTGCGATGATACACCACTTCAAGAGGCGTAAATGAAATGCCGTCTTTCGTCGCTCTTCTTGTTCAGTGACGATACGAAATACTGCTTCCAGCTTCTGCTCATTGGTAATATGTGAATCAGACATGAGAAAACAGTAAAGAGTAAAACTATTCTCCCGAAACGCTAGAGTCTGAGGAGGAAACGGGAGTATGTGCCTCGAAATAAACAGCAAGACCAGTACCTAGAATAGAAATAATAAGGGCAATGACCGTGAGAGTGACAAGAGCTTTTCGCATATATGCTAGTTGTAAGAAGATTTATTGTGGATGGAACCGGTGAATGGAGTTCCAGAAGTATCATCTCTGGTCTTGGAAATATCCTCTTGGAATGATGGCTCTGTCGGAGCAATAGCATCGAGCGCATCAATGAATTCCTTGAGTGGTTTTATATCTGTGGGTGTTGATATCTTTCCTGTGAATACCGAATATTTTGCAATGATATCCGCATAGAAGTGTGCTTTCGGGAGAGTTGACCCACTTTTGGTAGAACGAATATCTGTCGGGAGAGCCGTATCGAGAGTGAACGAAAATCTCTCTGGTGTCGCTCGAAGTCCGAGATCAGCTGTGAATATATCTGCATCGCCCGAGCGAACAGTGAATGGTCCATTCATCATATCCCCACTCTGAGTATCGAGATCGAGTCCGAGTGTCGTCCCTACTGCTGCACCATGCAAATGGAGGGATGCGAGTGCATCATTCACGATCTTCCCTGTCCATGTGGCATTCCCAAGTCAGAAGTTCATGGTTCCTTCGAATGAACCATCTTTGGCATTCTTATGGGTGAGTGTGAGGGTGATACCTTTCGCTGGTGAAGTGATCGTGAGATCGAGTTCTTTGAATCTTGGACCGTCATGCTTGATAGTAGCAATCAATTTTACTACTTCATTGCTATCCTGAGTCAATCACATGTGAATATTTCGATCACCATTCTCAGAGAGAAGAGAAGAAAAAGTGAAAGAATGGATCCCTGTTGAGAGCATCAGAGAGAATAGATCCTTGTCTTCGGCGAGACTTACATGTATAGTTCCACCTTCTTTTGCCAATATATTCAGATCAAGAGAGAGATATTTCGGATTTTTCGGATCATAGAGAACTGTGCCACTACTCGAGAGGGATGAGAGTTCTTTCGAGAGTGATTCACGCCCATCAGGTGTGAGTCCGCTCCCAGTCAGTCGAGTCGAGAGGGCATCTGCAAGAGAGACAATATTGGGTGAATTGAGCATGATTGAGTACGCATGGAATGCGCCAGTCATACCGAGATCCTGTGTCTGTTGGAATACTGGATACTTCACGAGAATATTCTTGAGTTCATCGGATGTCAGAGATGAGAGTCATTCAGAGATCTTGTATGAGAACATATCCTGTACCGTCGACCCTGAGAGAGACTGCTCCATATCAGCCTTCACGAGTGAGAGCCAAGTATTATTATATCTCTCGAATACTCTCATCATGAGTGGGGAGAACATATTATGCTCCTTGAGATCCTTCATAAGAAAATAGGTATCTCCTGCCTTGGAAGTGATATTGAACGTATCGAGTGATACTGATCCTGATGCTATGAATGCTTCGTATCCGAGAAGGAGTTTGTGAGCGGAGAATTCCAGATCTCGACCATCAACCTTCGATATATAATCCGCCGAGAGTATACCGCTCGCATATCCAGGCATAGAAGCCATGAACTTCATCGATCCATCGATCATATATTTTTTACCGATGCCCAGGTCTTGGGCAATCTCATGCACTGAATCCACCTGAGAACCAATCTGAGATTGGTACATACCCATGAAGTCAGAAGGTGCTTGTACTCAACTACAAGCCGTGAGAAGAGTGAGAAGAAGAAGCGGAAGATATTTTGTGAACATAGAAAAAATTATACAATGCCGACAGTATAGAGATTGCGCGAGGCATATCAAGGAAAAAATCGTGTCTGAGGAGACAATTTTATATAGTATGTACTAGTATATCAATCTCGGGTCCTAGTTGGTAATGATATAGTACGGTCCGCTTCCCCTCACCAGACTCTCTTGCAGATGTATGAATTCTTCATCCTTCGTGAAATAACTGATAGGCTTGGTTGAATTCCCGCCATTTCTGTTCTCGAGGGTGGTCGAGATAACGAAAGATGGTACACCAAGTGTTCCAGTGAATGATCTATACGCATATGTCATTCCCCGTGTTCCATCACATCCATCAGAAAGACGTCATTTGGTCAGATCAGTCGGTATCCCTTTTGGCAGATACATGGTATCCAGAACTTTCGGAATACATCCTGAAGGATCTGATTCAGGATATTTCTCATGGTCTGCAAAGTATGCACCCATTGCAGTGGAGATATCCTTGACTCCTGCTATACGCGAGGCATCTCGAGATCGTGCGAGAGACGCCGTCATCGACGGGAAGAGTGCAGCGGAGAAGATCGAGGCTCCGAAAACAATCATCATGAGTGAACCTTCGATGAAGAGGAATCATTTTTTCGAGAGTATCATAGAAAAAAGGGAAAGGAATTAGAAATTGGTCAAATCAACACTTGCAGGCGAATGTATATCTGTTTTCTTGTTATCCTCTATTCCCTTGAGTATGAATGGAATGATGGATTCAGCATGTTCTGGTTCTTGGATTTTTGCATCCTTATCCCATCGGATATCTGTGAAATCATGGAATTCGAAAAATGATGGAAGAGCCATAGTAGGAAGAATGGTATCGATACGGATATCGAAATATTTCGGGATCTTTCTCAGAGTGATTGTTCCACTTGAGACTTCTTGCCCTTGAGTGATGATCGAGTATGGTCATGAGACGCTATCGCCTTTTTTCGTCAGATTAATCTTCACTCCTGCGAACGGAGATGTCCCTTCTATATGCAGGTCATCGAGCATATCGTTGTGATCACTGCCATTCCACTGGATCAGGCCAACTGGAAACTGTAGCTTCCCTGCCCATGATCCGTCTGGATTATTCTTGTCTTCGAATGTCGATGAGAATCCCGCAACACTCAGATGGATCAAGATATCATCCTTCTTGAGTCTTCCATCACCATCGAGATCTCCAGATGGTGTATGGATCTTCAGTGTGAAGTTCTCATCATCATTCATGTGATAGAGCATCGATACGCTCTCTGACGGAGAATTCGGTAGAATCGATCCCGAGAGAGACTGAACCCCATGCTTTCCGAGTGTTCCTGAGACATTGAGAATATCTCGTGTGGTTCATGATTGCTCAGCAACGAGATGCGAAGAGAAGTTTTTATTTGCTCGAGAATATTGCACATGCAGAGAGAATGCATCCGTTGTTTTTGGATCTCGAAAGGTCATATCAGCGTCGACATTTTCCCTTGTCATTATTCCACTATATTTGAGTATATCCGTTTTCTTCTCTCACTCGGTGACCGTGAGGAGATATGTGGACTGATCTCACTGTGCATGCAAGTATTTCGATATGACTGATCCACTCGCCGAAGATACAGCGAATGTCGTCTCATCTTTATGGGATATCATCGATATATGTCGAGTATTATCTTTGGAATATGGAGAATCCAGATCGAGCGTGAGTGAGAAAAATGCAGGATCATCCACTGAGACCCGCAACTCACCACTGCTCGTCATGCCTGAGAAGGATGAGAGTATCTGATCACGCAGAGAATCTGTGATTCCCGTGGCGCTATATTCGAGGGAGAGATTCTGAACCAGAGCGATCAGACCACTCTCTGAGAACATCACGGGGTAGATATATTCTCAATCCAAAAGTCTGCCTGTAGAACTCATCGAGAGCAGCGGGTGTCTCTGCAATATGGGAAGGATATTCTTGCTCCCATTCACTGATATATCCTGAAGCAATCCTCCATAGATCGAAAATATGGATCCAAAATCTCATGGTAGAATTGGAGTTGACGAGAATCATTCTGCGAGATATTTCCTATAATCAAATATCCACCACTTTCAGAGATATGGCTGCAAAGTTCGGGCTTTCTGTTCGAAGGTTGACGCGAGAGAGCCTCAGATATCGAGTGACTCAATGAGTCCATAGTATCTATTGGTTGCCGTATTGGCGACGAATTGTCCCCGTACATCCTTGAACTCTATATCTCCAGTATCACCTTTCGAGAATGATCCCGTGAGACTCATCTTCGCGCTGAGCTTCTGGTAGGATTCACGTACGGCATCAGCTGCCAGCGTGAGATCACCAGACGTCACATTCGGAATATCGAAAGCGAGTCTCAGAACAGAGTTGTCATATCCACTCGGGAAGATCGATGAATAGATATCGTGTATCGAGTGCATATCGAGTGCATTCGATGAGATTCCATATTCGATCACTCGTGCATAGTCTGCATCAAAAGTATGATCAAGGGGTATATCTGAACCGATCAGACCGCAGGACGAGAAGAACATACAGCAGATGAGAACGAGTCATTTGAGAGACATAGAGCAATGATGAGAAAATATATTTACGAACATTATAGTGAATCCGTCTCAAAATCCAATTTCTTTTTTGAACATACTTCATACTCTTTCTCGAGAAAATCGGTTGCATTTTATGATTTTTGGATATTGTATACGGAGTTTTTTCAATATTCTCACCTTCACTCATCATGGCCAATATCGATCACGCACCGAGCAAATATATGCTCAACCTCCTCCATGTACTTCCCGCTTTTGCAGACGAAGCAAAGCTCAGGATCAATACGATTATCGAGCTCAATGCAGGTACGATCACGAAATACGAACTCATCACCGAATCTGGTCAACTCAAGGTCGATCGGATTGGGTATTCTTCTCTCGCCTATCCATTCGCCTATGGAGCCATCCCGTGCACATGGGATGAAGATGGAGATCCTCTCGATGTCGAGATCGTCGGTGTCTCAGAGCCTCTCGTTCCATGATGTCTCGCAGAAGTCCGTATCATCGGGATCATGAAGTTCGATGATGGAGGAGAAGTCGATGACAAGGTGATCGGAGTCCTCGCCGATGACAAACGCATGGATCATATCACTCACTATAGTCAGCTCTGAGCTCACTGGGAGAAGGAGACTACATACTATTGGGAACACTACAAAGATCTCAAAAAACCTGGAACCTGTAAGGTGAATGGATTCTTCGATCCTGAAGAAGCCGTAAAGATCATCAAGGA
>JAYTYQ010000141.1:0-14952 GCA_043742285.1 Candidatus Altimarinota bacterium | reverse complement strand
GACTGGAAGACAGTACGAGATAACCGGAAACACACTATTCTTCTTATAGCCTGTGGGTTGGTAAATCTACAAAGTACTATTTAGGAACTTGTCTAGTAAAAGGTTCAGAGAATACAGATACAGAAGATCTCAAAAATAAGATGAGCGCATCACGAAGATTTGCAGCGAGGAGTGCTATGACTCAATTTCCAGAGAAGACACACTTTCTCTATATGGTTCCAGAGAAGGGAGATATGATCGACTCATGAAAGTTATCATATATACTTCGAGAGATGATGGCTCACAAAGTAGAGGGTGCTATCATATGAAGAAAAAGTATGGAAAATCTTCCAGCATTCCAAGCTCGTAGTGAAGCTATAGGAAATACATATCTTCAAAAATGTATCCCAGAAAATAAAAAATGATGAGTTCCACTCGATTTCTTCTTCGGTGTGGGCGTATATACGAGAAGATTACTTGAGCAATACTATCTCAAAGATAGATGAAATCTATGGTCAGAAGACTCACGCCCTATGATACGTGCCATATGTGCATGAGAAAACATAGGAGATATCCGAGTAGACTTCTCATATCCACCTTCACAGATGGAGCATGAGCAAACACCATCACATTCTGAAGAATATAGAAAGAAGAGAGTATGGCAACTGCGATCTATATGGCATCAGACAGCTATAGCGACAGAGAGGATTGCACCTTCTCTACTTATAGAAGAAGAAAAATAGTTTTTGGTTTTGTATAAAAAAAGAGAAAATATTTTATTTTCTCTTTTTTTATATATACTCTAGCTCGACATATTAAACTCGCACTACGATACTCATATTTGATGACCATCATGATCGATCTCTCACAAAAAATACTCATCACATGAGCTTCTGGATACATAGGATCTGCACTTATATCTCGACTTCGCGATCTCTGAGCAAGAGAAATATATACCCTATCATCAGTAGCGTGAGTCGATAGCGCGAAGCCTTATTCATATTTTGCTGATATCTCTGATCGAGATGCAGTACATCGTATCATATGAGACATACAGCCTTTCTATATAGTACACCTAGCTGCTCTTGGTGCTCGAAATTCATGAGTACAATACTCTCATGAAGAGATGATGCGTGTGAATCTCACAGGTACCAAAAATCTTATCGATGCAGCGAGAGATATTGGGAGTTGTCAGGGATTTCTCAATATATCCACGCTCTATGAGTATGGACCACAGGAATCTCCTATTTCTGAAAATACGATCCCTCATCCAACAGGAGACTATGCTCTCTCGAAATATGCAGGGACGCAGTATGCCATAGACCAAGCGACAGCATGATTCCCTATTATCACATATAGACTATCTTCAGTATATGGTCCTGATGATTCAGAGCGTATTATACCTATACTCCTTGGAGCATTTCTGGCTAAAAAAGAGATTCGATTATTCGATATTCATAAGAAAAGAGATTTTATATATATCTCAGATCTCCTCGATATCATAATTAGGTTTGAAAAACCATTAAAAAAGAATATAAAGATTATGAACATTGGGAGCGGAGAAAGTTATTCGATAGATAGACTTCTTCGTATCATTTCAGAAATCCTTTCCGTATCTATTCCAAAATCGATTTCTCATACTGATGAGATATCCCGTCTTCACTGGGAAGTAGATAGTTCGCTCTTAAAAGAAAATTTTGATATAAAACTAATTTCTATGAAAGAAGGACTAGATAGAATCATCCAATCTTATAAATAAAATAGTCTATGAACAATATCCTCGATTTCTATAAGTGAAAAACTATTCTTATTACCGGATCTACAGGATTTAAATGATCTTGGCTTGCGCTCTGGCTGCATGATATGGGTGCTCATGTCATAGGATTTTGACTGCCTCCTGCTACGATGCCGAATCTTTTCAGTATACTGAAATTAGATGAGCAGATAACTCAGATATATGGTGATATCAATATATCTGAAGACCTTCACTCTGTTTGTGAAACATATAAGCCAGAAATAATCTTTCATCTTGCTGCTCAACCACTAGTGAAAGAGGGATATAAAAGACCGGTATATACATTCATGACAAATGCTATAGGAACAGTCCATATTCTAGAACTTATACGCCAGTATGACTATATAAAAGGGTGAGTCATGATCACTACAGATAAAGTATATGAGAATCTCGAGTGGATGTATCCCTATAGAGAAACCGATCGTCTTGCTTGACACGATCCATATAGTGCGAGCAAGGCGATGGCAGAACTTGCTATCCGGTCGTATCAGCAAGGATTTTTTCCTAATAATGAGAAGAAAATAATTGCCGTACGTGCATGAAATGTATTTGGTGGTGGTGACTGGTCTCCAGATCGCCTGATACCTAATATCATCCGTTCCTTAGAGAGCAAGAGCACACTCTATATCAATCCAGATTCGATCCGCCCTTGGCAACATGTTCTTGAGCCGCTCTATGGATATATGATCGCGGGTATAAAAATGTTTGAAGCCGATTCATATATCGGTGCGTATAATTTCTGACCTGATTTCTCAGATAATCTCACTATAAAAGAGATAGTAGATATCTCGAAAGAATTCAATTCTGAACTCATCTGTGAACCATATCCAGATAATATGAAGTGAGTACATGAGGCGAGACGACTTCTTCTGGATAATACAAAAGCAAAAACCATGCTTCACTGGCATCCGAAGCTTTCTGTAAAAGAATGACTCCGGCTCACATATGATTGGTATGATGCTTTCTCACGATGAGAAGACATGGTCGACCTCACCAAGAAACAAATACATCACTTTACTCAATCATAAAATGCCTAAAAGTCTCAGCATCATCACTTCTTGCTATAGGGGCGAGAAATATCTTCCTACTTTCTTTCAGAATCTCTCGGAACAGACGATATTTGGGGAGATCGAAGTTGTCTTCGTAGCTAATGATCCGACAGAAGCTGAAAAGAGTGTTATCTGAGAATTTCAAAAAAAATATCCTGAAAATATAGTGTACCTAGAAGTCCCAAGAGAACCTCTATCTGTATCTATGAATCGAGCTATCCTAGCCTCAAATGGTGACTATATCTTCAACTGGGATATAGATGATCTTCGTACAAATAACTCTATAGAATTACAATATGAGATACTCAGCTCTGAAAGAAATATTATGCTTACGTATGGTAACTTTATCGTTACGAAAAAATTTGGTTCTACAGTATGATATGAAGTAATCAGTCCTGAATTTGAAAGAAAGGAATTTATATCAAATATGCACTGTGGACCATTTCGTGCGTGGAAAAAAGAAATTCATAAGAAAGTAGGGTATTTCGATGAACAGCTTCGATCAGGGGCTGATTTTGATCTCATGATACGTATTGCCACTTTCTTTGATATGAAAAAAACTCACTGACTCCTCGGGTATTATCTTAATGCTAATACTTGACTGAGTACTGGTGGGCAGAAATCATTCTTCTCGCTACAAGCAAAAGAACTTCGCATCATAAATACTCGCTATAATGTCCTCTCAAAAATCGACTTCTCTGTGCCCATAGAATGATATGATATAGGAGCTATTAAAAATAATGATTCTTTTAAGAAAATTGAAGACTATGGTTTCTCTTCGATGAGACGAATGACATTTCTTGAGAATGTATGCTCTCTCTATTTTACTGTGAAGTATCTTATGCTCCGTATTATAAAATATACATTTCTTACCCTTAAATGAAAATAATCATGAAAATACTTATTACTGGAAGTGCCGGATTCGTGTGAAAAGAACTGGTACGAAAACTGCAGAAAAATCATCATTTCATAATAGGAATAGATATCAATAAAGAAGATCAATCTGATCTATTTTTTCAGCATGATCTTACCACACCTTTTGATCATAATATAGAATTTGATCTCTGTATACATCTGGCTAGCTCTGTCGGATGAATACTTTTTAACACTGAGAAGGCTGATATTATAAAATATAATAATCATCTTAATGCTATAGTTTTGCAGATTATGAAAACTAATTCTTGTGATCGAATGATATTTTTCTCGAGTATAAATGTCTTCGAGTGAAAAGATACATTTCCTCATGCTCGACTCGATTCACTCAGTCAGGAAAGTGCTTATGCCCTATCGAAATGAATGTCTGAAATGTTTTTTTCCTCATGGATTTCTCATCTTACCGTGATCCGTCCTACAAATATATTTGGTCAGAGTCAGATGAAGAGTCATGCGAAGTTCGGTGAATCTCATGTCATCCCTGATCTTCTCACGAAGATAGAGCAAGCAGAGTCATCCATAGAAGTATTTGGTGATGGGAGTCAGGTTCGGAATTTTCTCCATGTAGATGATATCACAGAGTTTCTTACGCACATCTTGGATCTGAACGGGCAACATTTCTATAATCTCCGATCAGAAATACTTATCACGATAGAGCAACTCGCTAATGAACTTATCTGATTTGCAAAAAAAGATATTTCTATAAAATATCTTCCTGAATTTATGCGATATGAGCAAATGCGAATCAATAATTTTTCCCTCGATATAGTGGAAGTGCTTGGCTTCAATAGTTCTGTAGAGAGTATTTCCAAGGGATTAACCCTATAAATAGAACATGAAGAAAATAGTTCTCATGCCTGTAAAAAATGAAGACTGGATTCTCGAATATAGTCTTTCTTGTGCTTCACTCTGGGCAGATCATATCATCATAGCAGATCAGGGAAGTACTGATAACTCTCGAGAAATTTATAAGAAATTTGGTAAAGTTATCGTTATCGAGAATCCTTTCGAGTTTCATTCTGGATCTGTCAGAAAACTTCTTCTCGAAGAAGCCCGAAAAATTCCTGGCAATAATCTACTATTTTCTCTCGATGCTGACGAGATACTATCTTCGAATTTCTTAGATACGATAGAGCAAAAAACTCTTCTTGATTCACTTGCTCCATGAGATTCTCTCATATTACAGTGGATTAATCTTTGGTGAAGTCCGACATGATATAGAAATGATGATTCTGTATGGTCTAATAGCTGGAAGCATTTCGCATTTTATGATAATAGAGAATATTCTTATGAATTTATTGATAAGATCAATGATCATGAAGCGAGAGTACCAGCAGATTCAATTATACATTCTATTACTAATATCCAAATAAAAGTACTTCACTTTCAATTTCTCTGAAGAGAGAGAATGCTTTCAAAACAAAGAAGATATAGAGTCCATGATCTCATACAGCAACCGAATTCGCTTATCAATAATATTAAACTAAATCTCAAATATTTTCCTACAAAAATAGAAGAAAAAGCAGGTATTTCTGAGGTTCCATCGAAATGGATAGAAATATATAGAGAATCTTGAACGAGCTCTGATCAAATCCAGTTTTATACTGACTTTTATTGGTATGATAGAGATATTTTAGAAAAACTTACAAAATTCGGAACAAAATATTTCCAATATCTTGATATCTGGGACGATGATTGGAATAAAAAAGCGAAAATAATATGAGTTGATGGAGACTTTTCTGATCCAAGAAATGTAGGAACTAAGATATATCATATGTTGCAATGTTATATAATAAAAATTATTGCTTACATACCCCAATTTATAAAAGCTAAACTTTAGTATCTCATTACTTTATTTTCTAATTTATTATATATGGCTTCCCTTAAATATCTCGTCAAAGATTTTTTCATAAAAAAAATGAAAAAAAATAGTTTTGAGGCACATAATTCTGAATTCATCTCTGAATGAAAGCTCGAAGTAGAAAGAGCAGCACATAAGCACTATAATGGAATTAATCAATTTAATATTGAAACAGTTAGATTTCATGATACTATCATGAAGTTTCCGGGTATTCAAATAGCAATCGATATATGATCTGGTTCTGGCTACTTCTCAGATAAACTTACAGAATACTTTTCTATAGTATATTGAATCGAGCCTTCTACAAGAGGAGTAGAAATCGCTAAAGAACTCACACAAAATGATAAAATCACTTGGATAAATAAATTTGCTGAAGAATGACTACTGGAGATAGTACAAAAGTATGATGAGCCTATCTTTTTCTTAGCTTCTACTGTTCTGAGCCACCTCGATGACGCTATCGTAATTCCTATTTGTAAAGTAATTGATAGCGCGCCTATTGGCTCAGTATTCGCATTTTCTGAAGTATTTGGAAACACTAAGCATAAACACTTATGGCATATTCGTTCCGAAGATTGGTGGCAAAGTCAATTTCCAAATTGGGAAATTGACTTTTATGGTCCTAAAGTCAAATATTCAATACTGTGAGCTACTTGTAATAAGGGATTTTACGGAAAGAAACTGCGCTAGAAGCTCTTGTTTTAGTCTAAAAATACTCTCTAAAAACTATCATGAATATACTCCACTCATTTCTCTTATCTTTCCTAAAGATACTGTGAGGCATAATACATAAGAAAATTATCTATGTTACTGCTGAAAGTCTACAGTCAATTAAAAATATGGCCACTATAGATCCTATTTGATTTTGGTATGTAGGGAATCTCTATACTCCATCTGATATAGCTTATGGAATTGCGAATACATCTATCATACTAAATGAATGAAGATTTGTAAAAGATATCTTAGAATCCTTACTCTCTAAAGATACTTCTCGAAAGATGTATTTCTATGATATAGGAGCGAATACATGATATTTCGGCATACTTGCTGGGTATATTTCCTGAGGAAGGCTTATGACACATTTTTTCGAGCCACTTTCTATACATACTGACTGCATAAGACAGAGTGTTTATCTGAACCGCCTAGAAGAGAGCGCCACTATACATGAGCTCTGAATCAGTAATGAGAATGCAGAAAAAACATTTCATATAGCATGATCTGGCTCAAGTCTATTATCTGATTTTTCGTGAACTGAAGTGACGGATACATGTAGTATAGTAGTGAGAAAACTTGGTGATTATCAGAATGAAAAAAATCTATGACTTCCAGATTTTGTCAAAATCGACGTCGAATGAAATGAATATGAAGTGATACAAGGAGGTATGAAATTATTTGAACAATCTCTCCCCGTTCTCTATGTAGAAATAGCGAAAGATCTTAAAAATATTTGACGTAATTTTGAAAATCCTAATTTCTCTCAAATATTTACTCTTCTTGAGTCTATAGGATATGTCTCATATAGAGTCGATGATGACTATAATAGGATTACACCGTATTTGAGAGATAGGGATGAATCCTGAGTACATATGTACCTTTTTTTTCATGAAAACAATCACAAAGAACTTATTGAACAATATGCGAATTAAGCCAGAGATAATAAAAAAATATGTTCCATTTTTTCTACTCCCCATAGTACGATATTGCTATTGTATCATTCAAGAACTTCGCACGAGAACCATCTCTAAAAGAGAATATCCTAATAATCACTTACCGAATCTTAAAAAAAAAGTACTTATATATGGAGTATGAGCTCTTGGAATAGGTGGTACAGAGAAAAATCTCCAAATGATAGCGAAATATCTCGATCGAGAATCGTATGATGTATACTTCATGTATGGTACAAAAGCACGAAGGTTATGAAATTATAATACCGATACCATAGAGAGAAGAAGAGAATATCTATGAGAAGAAAATATCGTATATATACCATTTGACTATACACATCTCTCAGACTCCCACCCATATGAGATAAGAAATATGTCGCCGCATATTCTGGATGCTATTAGATTTTATAATATAGATCTCGTCATCACAGCGTGAGCAGGGAATGCAGAGTTTCCACTTACGATGATTCCTTGTCCTATCATATTGCTTAATATATTTGGTATTCCAAATACTATAAAAAAGATAAACTATCATGTCTGTATATCTCAAACTATAGCAGATGAGATCTCCGATATTGTACCTGATAAGAAAATAAAGACTTTCTATATACCTACTGAATGACCAAAGTGAGTATCCCTAGAAGATAGAGAGAACTTCCGTAAAGAGTATAATTTACCAAGAGATGCACTTGTCTTTGGGCGTATAGGTAGAGCAGATGATGCCATCTATGATCCTATAGGTATACTCGCATTCGAGAAAATAGTACAGAAATATCCTCATATTCACTATGCTATAGTATCTCCGAGTAATGCTCTGAGGAATTATGTACTCGAAAAAAATATTCCCAACGTCCACTTTATAGATCCTATTTATGATGAAAAAGAAGTCTGGATATTTCATAAAAGTATCGATGTCCTAGCACATTTCCGCTATGATTGAGAGACCTTTGGACTCAATATTGCTGAATCAATGATGTGTGGAAATCCTATTATTACTCATAGATCTAAGATATGGAATGCTCATCTGGAATATCTAAGCTCAGATAACTCATTTGTTGCTGATATAGATAATATTTGAGAATATGCTTTGGCATTAGAGTTTTTTGCAAAAGATGTGGATGGTATCCAGCGTAAAAAAATGTGATTATCTGCAAAAACTGTTGCTGAAAAGTTATTTCATATCGATTCATATATGGAAAAATTCCATCTTCTCATAGAAGATTCTCTAAGAAAACTAGGATAACGCAATTCATAATTTGAAAAAACTTTATAAATAAATACTATGTCTCTCTAGAATCCTTATAAATAATCCTCATGCTCGATAATAAAATCATATTCATCACTGGATGAACTGGCTCATGGTGAAATGAACTCGTAAAACAAATCCTCGAGAAATACTCTCCCAAAGAGATCCGTATCTACTCTCGTGGTGAACATAAGCAAGTCGAGATGAAACAAAAATACGGATATCATCTGAAACTGAAGTTCATCATCGGAGATGTACGTGATAAGAATATCATGTGACACGCGATGAAGTGATCTCACTATGTCTTCCATCTCGCAGCCCTGAAGCATGTACCTGTCTGTGAGGAGAATCCATGGGAAGCCGTACTCACGAATGTCTATGGAACTCAGAATGTCATCGAGTGTGCCATAGAGAATGAAGTAGAGAAAGTCGTAGATATCTCGACAGATAAGGCGGTAGATCCATTCAATCACTATGGATGTACAAAAGCCTGTGGAGAAAAAATGATCATCAATGCGAATGTAAATTATGATTCATCGACGAAGTTCGTCTGTATACGTGGTGGGAATGTGATCGGGACGAATGGAAGCGTGATCCCACTCTTTAAAAGACTGATCCAGGAGAAAAATGAGATCACTATAACCGATGGTTCGATGACACGATTTCTCATGTCGACTCGTGAAGCGATCTGACTCATATTCCAGGCCCTCGAACACGCTCAGTGAGGTGAGGTCTTCGTCATGCGTATGCCAGCGACGACGGTCGATATCATATCAGATGTCATGATAGAGCTTTTCTGAAATAGTACGACACAGAAGAAAGTCATCGGTATAAGACCAGGTGAGAAGCAGAGTGAAGTACTTGTCTCTCGCAATGAAGCCCCGACGACCAAGGTATTCTGAGAGAAGTACTACGTCATCCTGCCACAGTTTAAGAGTAAGACTCTCGAATCCTACTATGAGAAATATGAGAATATCACGACGAGAGAATTCAACTCAAATAATGCCGCACAGATAGATGCAATTGAGCTCACCTCCTTACTTAAGAAAGAATCATGGCTCTGGAACTAGTGCGAGTCCTCATCACGGGTGCTTCAGGATTTATGGGAAGACATCTCAGAAATTTTCTGAGTGCTGAGTGAGTCGAATATGTCCCATTCGAATGAGATCTCCTCGATAAGGAAAGTATCAGATTATTTTTCTCGAGAGAATCGTGTACTCATATCATCCATCTCGTGGGGACATTCGACTGAGATATGGAGAAGCAGATATCCCTGAATCTGATGACCACATCGAATCTCCTCGAGATCGCACATGAGTATGGCGTGAGAAATATCACATTCGCCTCTTCGTGAGCTGTATACGGTGAACCAACGAAGGAAGTCTCATATGAAGATGATATACTCATACCGAACACTCTCTATGGACTCTCGAAGAAATATGCGGAAGATATCGTCAGCTACTATTCTCGATATCATGGATGGACCGCTACTATACTGAGATTTCCGAATGTCTATGGTAAGGGATCGAGGTGAGTGGTCCCAGTATTTATGAGATCTATACAGGAGAAATGATCGATCACTCTCTATGGAGATGGCACTCAGTCACGCCACTTTCTCCATGTGAGCGATGCTGTACGAGCATTTTCCATCGTTCTTAGGCAAGAGAAATCAGGTATATATAATATCACGAATCCCATAAAAACTTCCCTAAATGATCTCATAGAAGAACTCTCTCGGCACTATATATTCGAAGTAGAGTATCTTCCTCAGACGACGAATCATCTGAAGGATCTTCTCCTCTCATCCGAGAAGGCAGAGAGAGATCTCGGATTCGTAGCACTTCAGATTACCCTCCTTATCGAAGCATAATATGAAAAAGTATATCCTCTCCATCATCGCGCTTCTCCAGTTTCCTTCACATCTTTTTTTCCTCATCTGAGTATATCTGAAGTACTTTCTCGGTATCAAGACGAAGCCACTTAGTGTAGAGTGGGATGGATTCTCTCTAGAGAAGACATTCATCCGATGGTGAGATGGAGAGACTATGGTGACGCTCGGCATACCCATGGTCTTCGTCTATCAGTATGAGCATAGCTCTCCGCGACTTTCAGAAAAGATGAAGCAGATACTCGCGTATCGTGGAGATGATATCGTCATAGGACTGGCTCGAGAGTTCCTATCGCAGGATGAGTCGATCACGCCGCACCTCAGAGCCTGGATCATCACACGAGCACTCTTTCAGTCGGATTTCACTCAGAATAGTCAGTATGGAGACGCCTTTTTCTTTCGTCAGATTGGTTCCTATGAGAAGTTTACCCAGATGTACCAGGAGAAAAAAATATTCCTCATCACGAATCAAGACTCTATCGATAAGATAGTCCGAGATGCACGACTCCCTCTTATCGGTACCTTCACCCTTCCCAAGAGTCATGCCTTCGACTCATACGACATACTGAAAGCATGAGCTGTAGAAGCACTCGGAAGGATAGAAGATAAGAAAGATATGGTCATCATCCTCGCAGGATGACCTATGGCGAAGGTCCTCGCGTATGATCTCACGACAGAGTATCGGTATGTATGTCATGATACTGGGCAGTTCTTCGATCTCTTTCTCACCTAATCATGCTCAATATCATCTCTCTCACAGCCCTTCGAAAGAAGGTCCACTGACCTGGAAAAGTCGCGAAGAATCTCATGAAGTGACTCGATATCATCGGATATCCATACGTCCTGAATCGAGATCTGAATGCAGCGGCTCGACTCTGGATCCATGATGATTTCTTCGCCCTGAGACACCTCCATACTCTACGTGAAAGTACGAAGGCTATCCTCGGACCGAATCTCTATGCCCTCCCTCGATCTGTACCAAAAAATATCCACCTTGATACATATCCTCATATCATGCCATCTCCTTGGGTATGTGACTTTTGGAAGCATTTCTGATATAGGGGCATACTTGACTCATGGGCTGTGGGAGTCGATACAGACATGTTCACTCCCTCGAAGGAAGAGAAGTCGAAGGTAGTCATCTACTACAAGCAACGCCCAGAGGCAGATCTCAGACTCGCTCGAGAAATACTCGAAAAGAGGCATATCGACTATGAGATCATACGATGTGGATCATATGATGAGTCGTATTTCCAGGATATGCTTCGAGTCTCGAAGTATATCATCTGGATCGGATGTCCTGAGTCTCAGGGTATCGCCTTCGCTGAGGTCCTCTCGACCGATACGCCTATACTCGTATGGGATACCCGTACTCTCACATGATGATCATGATTCACCGAAGCAGAGCTTGCCTATGATAGGTGTACTTCGGCTCCGTATTTCGATGGATCCTGTGGTATCAGGATCTACGAGTCATGAGATCTCGAGCTGGCTATAGAGCAGATGGAGTCATGATATGAGACATTCACCCCCAGAGTATACGTAGAGAAATATCTCTCCCTCTCATGACAGACAGAGAAGTTCCTCGAGCTCTATGAGTCTCACTATGGACTGTCTCGGGAAGATGGTCAGAGTGAAATACTTTCGAATGAGAAGCGATTCCGAAATAATCTCCTTATCGAGAAGGCATTCGATGTCTATGACTCACGTATCATCACTTCTCTCCGTAAAATCCTCAAATAAATCCCTATGAATACTCCACTCGTCTCCGTCATCCTCGCCACCTATAACTGATCTCGCTATCTTTCCGAAGCGATCGAATCTGTCCTCACCCAAGACTATAAGAATCTCGAGCTTATCATAGTAGATGATGCTTCTACGAATCCTCAGGTAAGTGAGATCATTCGTCACTCTATGATAGAGGATACTCGAGTACGTAGCTATAGAAATGAGAAAAACATGGAACGATCCTATTCGAAAAATCTCTGAGTCAGAGAGGCGAAGTGAGACTATATCGCCTTCATCGATGATGATGATATCTGGAAGATAGGTAAGCTCTCGAAGCAGATCCAGATAGTAGAGGAAGATAATCGCGTAGGTATCGTCGGTACATACGCGAGATTCATCGATGAGACTGGATCTCTTCTTTGAGAGACGACACATTTGCGTATAGGTGGTACTGATATAAAAAGGAATATCCTCATGTCGAATCAGTTTATCCACTCATCCGTTATGATCCGAAGAGATCTCTTCATGGAGATATGATGATTCCCAGTCGATATGAGTCTCTGTGAAGACTATGATCTCTGGCTGCGGCTTCTCGAGATAACCCAGTGAGTGAATATCCCAGAGCTTCTCGTAGACTATCGAGTTCGACTCTTGAGCACCACCGCTCGGAATATCTATCGCATGAAGTACTATTCGCTTATGCTTACATATAGGTATTGTAATGTATTTCCTGGATTTTCGCAAGCATTCGCTTTTAGGACGTTTTCATTTCTTATCAATACTACAGCACTTCTGCGTATCTGGAAAAAATTATATCGAAAATAAATTCTTATATTCTTCTTTCATGCTTTCGAGAGAAAATTGTCTTGATGGATTGCTCGGGGGGGTTCATTTTTTACAGGCCTCTCTGACCGCTTCTCGAATAGAAGGGATACTACTTCACGAGGGGATAAGTTTGATTCCCTCAATCTCCCTCGTTCCTCCGACATCTGTCGCTATCACCTGACATCCCATCCCGAGCGCTTCGATCACTGTTGTCGGGAGTCATTCTTGGAGGCTCGGATTCACGAAAATATCTACTGTTGGATAAAATTCTCGCATGATCCATTCATGCGATCGAGCACCGAGAAAATGTATTTTTGAGGCAAGTCAGAGATTGCGTACTTTGTATTCGAGACTCTGACGCTCTTCTCCGTCGCCAACGATTGCGAGATTCCATATTTCATCCTGGATTTCTGAGAGTGCTTCGATGAGTCCACCGATATTCTTGAGTCCCGTGAGTCGTCCGACGAAGCCCAATTTTGGAATACTATTTTTGGTTCGTTCGACTATTGGAAACTCGAATCAACGGTAGATCACCTCGATATCATGTCGCCCAAAAGCTTCAGAAACCCACTTTTTTCCTGCTTCACTTACGGTGATCACGCGATCAGCATGCCTGATGATATACTTCCCGATCGTCAGATCGATGAGTTTCGCAACGAGTGCTATGAGGGCATTTTTGTGTATGAGAAAGCCTGTTCCATGCTCGATATGAATATACTGAATTCATCTTTTTTTTGCCAAATAGAATGCAAGCCAGGAGGTTGGTGCGAATCGAATATGAGAGAGGATATATTTCGTATTATCCTTGTCAATTCCATCAAAAATCTTCCAAAAATCCTTCTGCCAAAAACAGGGAAGTGGACAGTGCTTCACGGGTTCAACTATAAGAAAATCTTCTCCTCCAGCAAGTGTTATCATTTCCTCAGAAAATAGACCCTGAAGTGTCCGAGCATATTGCTCGACTCAACCTGGATGATCGAAAGAATAGGGAGAGATTTGGAGGATTCTAGACATTGTGTTCGATGAATTGAGAAATATTGGATTGGAATCGTTCTTTCGAGAAATTTTCTGCATGTTTCTGGATGGCATCATGATCGAACTTCCTGAGTTCGAATCGGCGTATTGCGAGATTCAGGGCTTCAGGAGTCTGTGGTGAGAAAAATATTCCCGTCTCACCATCGATAATCGTCTCGATGGCTCATCATTTTCCATAGGCAATGACGGGGGTCCCGACAGCCATGGCTTCTACGGGAACGAGTCAGAAGTCTTCCTCAGAAGCGAAAAGAAATGCAGTGGCATCACCGAGAAGTCGGTTCTTCTCGGTATCTGATACGGCGAACTTCCATTCGATATTCGATCTCGAACGGGATCGTAGTGCACGATAGGTGGGAGTATCGGTCGTTGTACAGAGTATGAGATTCTGTCCACTCGCATTGAACGCATCGACGAGAAGATCGAATCTCTTGTAGGGAATACAGCGCCCCACACTGATATAATATGTCGGAGCATGGATGAACTGGGATTTCTTTGCTTCTCATTCTATAGTCCTAGAGAGCGACACACCAGGATAGATCACATGACTCCTTCGGTGGTAGTATTTCCAGATACGTTCCTGTGTCGTCCGAGAATTCGCGATGAAATAATCTATATGAACCGCACCCTCGATATCGATCTTTCTGAGATAGTGAACCAGCTTCCTGAAAAAATATCTGAGAAGGGGATTGAGAAAACCAAATTCGAGCATATGAATATACTGTTCGTGGTGACTCCAATAGTAGCGAATGGGAGTGTGGCAATAGCAAAATATGACTTGTTTTTTGATTCCTATGATCACTTCGGCATCTCTCTTCTTCCTCTTCAGATGATTCCCTCTCCTCACGGCTACTTGCTTGGATTCCGCGCTACTCGAACAGATGATGACGTCATATTCTGAGAGATCGAAGCTCCTGAAGGCGAAAGGACGAAGGATACCCGCGAGCTTGTG
>JAYTYQ010000140.1:0-5710 GCA_043742285.1 Candidatus Altimarinota bacterium | reverse complement strand
AGATCGGATGAAGATGGTGGATGCCAATATCGCTTCAATACAACAACTATACGGAACAAGGGAAAATCTAGATAAGATCTATAAAAATACTCGTCAATGAATATAATATTGATTTATTGTATAGATTATCTATAATATACGTAAATTGAATTCACCAATCCACCACCCTAATATGCATATTTCTCCGAGAACTATTCACAATGTTCCACTAGAGCGAATATTGCAAGTATTACTCTATAGCGAAGGATCTACTCAAGTGAAGAGGTTCGTAGAGCATATTTTGGATGATAAAATATGACCATCTCTTCCATCGGAAGGTCAACACAGAGAAGATATTATATCGGACAATCTTGACCCTGATAATACAGATGATACTTTTTCCTGATATATTGAATGATCTGATCTCTATGATAAAATAGATACAAGTAACAATAATCCCCATAGTTTCACTCATTGAGGACTTCCACAGTCTCCTTATTTTCTACCGATTATAGAAGTTTTGCGAAGTGGCATCCTAAAAAGAAGTACACACGTAGCTGACATACTCAAATCACCGTGAAAATATACTCTCTGAGATTTAACAAAAGCTTTGAATAGAGATGCATCATCTTTTTTAGACGATCTACCGACCCGAGAGGGACGGAAGTATAAAGTGAAAGTGGGAAATCTCCTTCGAGTAATTGAACAAGATAATGTCTTTCTGGCGACCCTTCAATCAGACTATACTCGCTCTCTTCGGAACTCTGTAGTCCCCTCCCGTCGAGAATGATCAAAGAATCGTAACCCCTATTCTCAATATACTGATAATGGACTTATAATAGAAAGTAGTTTCGGTTTTTACCGAAATGAAGATAGACCTTTTCATGGAGAAAAACCACAACCATGATGTCTCGACCGTTCGATGCAGAACAATGCAAAAATATGATATCAGTATATTTTCTGATCTCCTCCATCATATACTTCACTGATATGAATACAAGAAGAAATAGAGAGTGTTATCCAAAGTGGAGTCGTCGATGTTATACTCATTGCATCGAGAAATGAGAATGAATGGAATTCTGGAATGAAGGATCTTTCTAGAGCATTAGAATTTTATAGATCTGATGATCTTGATATTTATGACTACACGGGATATCTCTGGTGTTATGTGCAAGGTATAAGGTATACCGATAATACGGAAGGTCTTTGAGAGACGAATTACTATGATTGGAATGATGCTCAGGGCATGGTAAAAAATATGTTTGATTCTCTGGGTAGTTACTTGAGTTCATATACAGAATTTATAACTCTCTGTTCATGAGTACCAGTATGGAGAGAAAGAGCAGACGTAATACTTGCGTATGTAGATTCAATAAAGTCATATTTCACTCCCGAATTTCTGCTCGGATGATACAAGATGGATGATTTCTCAGACCAACGAGATCCAAAATTTCAAAAAATTTCAGAAAGAATACGAAAAAAGATTACTTCATCCTATACTCTACTTGAGAGTATAATAGGACAGCTCGAAAGTGAATGAATTTATTTTTCTCGTTTTGCTTACTTGGTAGATATGATCATAAGAGAGGGGTGGGCAAAAGTATCATTTGATAGTGATAGAAAATTCTCATACACCGGAGGTCACCACCCAAGTAAAGCTTACGATGATCAAGTTCCAAATCCTTCACATGATGACAGACCTATTTCGATCTATTCGTGAGCCAATACATCAGGAAAATCATGGTGACTTCAACGAGATTTTATTATACGTCGTACGGCTCAGACTCTATGATATGCCCCCGTCAGCTGAGGGAACTTCCCCAAACAATATGACATGATGGTATATCTGGATCGTGCCTCTACAAATGCCTATGCAAGGAGAAGTGCTTATATGGAGGAAATTCATCGTATCAAAAAGGTACTGCAACAATGTGAATGAAAGAAAGCACTCATATACATCGATGAGCCATTTTCTACGACCGCTCCTGCTGATCAAGTAGCAATGATAGAGATACTCATAGAGAAAATTCTGACAAACGGATGAGATGTCGTCATGGCAACTCATAATGAAGAGGCAATGAAGTTGCTACAAATTCTCTATTGAGAGCGTATAGGATTATACCACTATGATTATAATGTCGAGCGAGATATATCATGAAAACTTTACATAGCACATCATAGAACGCTAAAGACTGGTATGTCTGATGCTCATTCTATAGAAGTAGCCGAAATACATGGTGCACCGAGTGATCTTATAGATAGAGCAAGATCCTATCTTCCGACAAGTGCGCAACTTTCACTATATGTAATACCAGAGTTTCCAGAGATAAAACAACTGTCTCAGAGCGAACGTGAAAAACTTGTAACTAAAAATGGTCTCTCGAATCTCTTTGAGGGAGATATCCCGAGATTCCATCTCTATAGTGCTGACTGAGATTTTGCTCAGCAATGAATCGGGCATAATGATATCACCCACAGACCAAAAAAATCTAATAAGATTCGATATAATACTAAAAATAAGAACGAATATAGGCCTAGAGCAGAATATACTAATGTTTCATTCGCAAATCTTGTTGATCTCAGAGAAGTCCACAGGCTGATTTCTCAGATGCTTTTTGCTGGATCTGCTGTTCCAGTGTGAGAATTACTGGAACGTCAGGCAATGTTTGGTATCTTAGCACAAGATCATAATTATCGAGCTATTCTTCATCTAGTTGCAGGACTTGCTGATATCGAAGAAAGTTTTGAAACCGTCAGCAGATGGAAAGACGATATCAATTGTAGACTCAACCCTATATCCATACGAAGCAACATGGGATTCTGATTTGAAAGAATTCCAAGACTGACTCACATTCTTCCGAGGATGAGTTCCAGTAACAGGTTGATAAAGGAGGATCCTCTACGCAGTGAAGTAAATCAGGCTATAGCCTATATCAGAATGAATAAAAGACTCCTCAAAAATACGAGTCCATCTGAGCTCATGAAACTTCTCAAGGAACTCATAGCCTATCGGAGTTTTGTAGAGAAATATAGTGATGATAAACGATTTCCTGTCAAGCTGGCTAAAAATACGAGTGACGGTGAGATATGTTCAATATCCTATATGAGTGCATTCATAGATGAATCAGGAGGTTGACGTCATATAGATGATCTCTTAGAGGATGTTCCCTGAAACCCGAAAAAACTCACATCAGAGAAAGAATTTCTAGAGGCTGCCTCAGAAGCATTTCGTCCCTTTATGCCTGCATGATTCTCCTCTCTGGAAAGTATACGCGACTATTTTTCATCACTGAGGCAAAAAGTCGTAGCTATTTCTAATATCCTCCCTAAATGTTGATATAAAATTTTTGAAACTGAGGAAATGCAGGAATGGCTCCGCAATTATGCTTTCAGAATAGCAAATGATGTTACGGGCATAGGTATATCAAAAACAAAAACAAGAGTGAATAAGGATGGAATATGATTTAGTTTTGGAAATAATATACAGAATCAAGCTGAAGTCCTGACGGAGGATTTGCTTCGTATCTGAACATGGAAGAGAGAATTCTCAAAACTAAAATCAACCCTTTCAAGCATTAATAGTCCGTACATCCGATCAACACTTGCTTTCTTAGAAGATCAGTATAGAAAATTGTGCCAATTTTCTATAGAAAAAGAAACATTTGTAGGAGACAGTGAAAATATAGGAAATAAATCAGGGGATCTCCATACCGAAAAGAAAAAGCACTTCCGTCGTACTTTTGAATGAAAAAAAGAATTAGGAAGATACGCATTTACGAGTGAGCTTGATCGACTCTCTGCTCTCTGCATCTATGCTTCCTATATAGCTGAAGGGCGACTCTATCCCGTAAATTTCAATGATACGGGAAAGGTGATGTTTCCAGAAAATACTAATATTTTCGAATCCATCAAACATTCAGGGAATAATGATGAGCCAATACAATCAAATGATTTTATGCTAGATGCCAATTTTCCTTACCGAATCCTTACAGGACCAAATGGATCTGGAAAAACTTATTTTGCGAAATCAGGTATTGTAAGTGTTCTTCAGGCTTTAAATACAGGCTACTCTCAGAGTCAATATTCTACTGTACCCATATTCGATCATATAATATATTTTGACCGAGTGAATGAACAAGACGGTATCCACAGCTCTTTTGCGAATGAATTAGAATATTGGAAAGAAGTATGGAAAACTCTCGAAAGCTGAGGTAGGACTCTCCTTTTTTGCGATGAGATGTTTTCTACAGTGCCACCGAAGTATCAGGCAGCTTTTTCTCATAGTGTTATGGATAAAACCATCCGTACGTGAACATCATTTATCACCGCATCACATCATCATGATTGGGTAAGTACTCTTATGGAAGAGTTACCTTCACTACCAGTGTCACATATTTCTTTTGAAATCATCAATGGTACTCTAGTCTTTCAGAGAAAAATCAAGGCATGACATGCACCTTCTCATGCCAAAGAAGTAGCAAGAAAGCTTTGATTTTTCTAAAAATACTCTCTATAATGGTTCAACAATTCTAGAGAAATAAATGAAGAACAAGACCGAAGAGAAAAGTCTTTAGTATTTAAAAAAGCAGCTTAATTATCCCCCCTTCTTCCTCACCCATTCACTCAATCCGTCTACATCCTCAACTGAGAACTTCGTATCCTTCTCTATACCGTGAATTCGTATCCAGACGGGTGTGAGTCCGATCTGTGCCTGCTCGAGGTAGTCTCTGAGATCGAGAAGGTCCGACTTGTTCCAATAAGCAGGAACATCGATATAATAGCGAGATTCCAGATTCGAGATTCCAGATTCGAGATCGATGGTCGTAACTCGGGACTTGAGAGGGGAGTACTCAGCGAAGTCGTGGAACTCTGATATCGTGAAACTCTTGATGGAACCAGTAGGTTCATGCCTCTTCCCGAAGGCTCATCCTGGTGAGATCGATATCTCATCGCGCTCGGTATCGAACTTGAGCCTGCCATCCACAACGACAATCATATCTTCGATAACTTTTTTCTCATAGGCTTCATAGTCTCGATGGAATACCACGAGCTTGAAGTCGAACCCGACACTCTCGACGGTTGCTATGAGCATCATTCCACCTGATTTCGTCTGCATCGTGCGAACATCGTGTACGAGTCCGATCAGTGTCGCAAACACGGATTCTTCTCGGACTTTCTCTACAAGAGGAACATCTATGATTTCTTCCAGTTCAATAAGAGTGGGAATATCACTATATTCACCTGAGGGCTCCAAAACAGTGGATTCTTCGCTTCACTCAGAATGACGAACCAGCGCACCCACTTCTACCATCCTGTCATCCTGTCATCCTATAAAACTTGTTTCTCATTCCTGATTACTGATCACCAATCATTGATCACTCCGTTTTTCCATCCACTCATAAATCATACTGATATTTTTGGACTTTTTTCGAACGAATTCTTCGATCCCATCGAGAGGATGGCCAGATACTGGATATCCGATCATCGCCTTCTCTCACTTCATGCGTTCTTCGAAGGACAGGGGAGAGACCTTCTCGAGGTCAAAATGACTCGCCACTCCGCTCCCACTCTCACTCACGTCAAAAAGTCCCATTTGGGAAGTTTCCTTCTTTGACTCGATCTCTTTCTGATAGGCACTCATCTTCGGTATAGAGGCAAGGAGTGCTGCACGATCTCAGAAAGCATCAAGAGCTCCAGAGTAGATGAGAGACTCGAGGGACTTCTTGTTGAT
>JAYTYQ010000139.1:0-1929 GCA_043742285.1 Candidatus Altimarinota bacterium | reverse complement strand
GCTTCATATCGCTTATCATATTCTGATTTTGGCTGGATATTCGGATCGTACCAGAAACAGATAACATCATATTCATCCCGAAGTGCGAGGATCGGCATCGTGACATCTGGCCCACAACAGACATGGATCAGAACCTTCGGTTTTTGGGATGCACATACAGTTACAGAAGACACATTGGAATCTCTTCTTATTTCTGAAACATCACCATTTCCAATTTTGTGTGTGTCACTGTGTGTGTTTGCCCGATATAATCGTTTCTCCAGTATATACTGAGATACTCTCTTTGACAGTCATGGAATAATAAATTTTGGTTCTTCTTCATAGTATGCCTTGAGATCCGTATATTCTGGGATGATTTTCCGAAGCTCCATCGACGAAATATCGGGAATATGAGAGTCAGAAAAGAATTCGAAGTTCAAGATGTCTTCAGTTACTGTTACAGTAGACAGTCACACAGTGGAGTATTTTTCTGAAAAATTATTTTGATTCTTTTGTGTTCCTGTATGTGTCACTCCTCTTCTAGGCACAAAAATCTTCCTAACCACCTTCGCCGCATATCCATCACTATCCCACTTTGGCATACTGGGCATAGTATCAGTACCAAATATATGGATAATATCCTTCCCATATTTCTGGTGACAATACGCATCGACATCACGAGTGATCATTTCTCATGTCCAATACTGGATAAAATAGTCATCTATTATCACTCGGTCATCATCAATTTCTTGTACGAAAATTCTGAGCATCGCGAGACGGTGTTCATCTGATACAGAATACTTTTTATCATTTCTTGCACTCGAAGGAATGATAACGATTTTTTCTGGATTTTTATAGTGGAGAATCGCCTTCACGATCCTCGTATGGCCGACATGGGGCGGGTCGAATGCCCCACCGAAAATATAGATCATATGAAGATTGTATGAATGCTCAAGAAAATCTCAAGAAAAATCCCGGAATATCCGAGATTATCTGCGTCCACCGTGAGGGATGTGATGTTTCAGTCCGAGTTGGTGCATAGCGGTATATTTCAGAAGTTCATATTCGAGCTCGATCAGGCGGTGAGGATCTGTCGTAGACCCATTCTCATCCTGATAGTCCTTTACCATTTGAGCAGCTTCTTGTTTCTGTATTTCGATGTATTCGAGATCCGTAAGGCCATCAGAATGCTCTACCATATCTGCCACAATCATACACGACTCTGGGCTGATATTGAGCACTCCCCCACCCGTCGCATATTCTGCATTATGCAGCTTATTGCCAATGAAATACTCTACAAGCATCACTCAGGGACGAATAGCGGACAGAATCGGTTCATGACCAGGAAGGATCGTGATCTCTCCATCCTCTGTCATGAGAGTGACGAGAGAGAATTTCTCTGCAGTGAGGATATTTCCTGATGCGGAAGTGATTTGCAAGTGCATAGTGAATTGAGCCTTATAGGAATTACTTATTGATCGTCTCCTTCTCGAATGCCATTTTCACGTCATCGATACTTCCCTTGTAGAAGAAATATCGTTCAGGAATCTGATCCACTTCACCCTCTACAATCATCTTGAATCCCCTGATCGTATCTGAGAGTTTCGCATACACTCATGGAGTTCCAGTGAATTGTTCAGCAACAAAAAATGGCTGAGAGAAGAAACGTTGAACCTTTCGTGCGCGTGAAACAGTGAGCTTGTCATCTTCTGAGAGTTCATCCATACCGAGAATCGCGATGATATCTTGGAGTTCCTTGTAACGCTGAAGGAGCTTCTGGCAGTTGCGTGCAACCGTATAGTGCTCATCACCGACAATCTTGGGTGTGAGAACCGTGGAAGTCGAATCAAGTGGATCAACTGCTGGATAGATACCAAGCTCAGAGATTGGACGGGAAAGAACGACGGTTGAATCAAGATGAGCAAAAGTATTGGCTGGAGCTGGATCCGT
>JAYTYQ010000138.1:0-2303 GCA_043742285.1 Candidatus Altimarinota bacterium | reverse complement strand
CTCTCCACGCTCCTCACCCTTGCAGGAGAGATGCCCACGAGTGGATATGGTTTCCCTTTCGAGAAAAGCACCAGAAGAGAAATACAGGATCATACTTCTCATAATCGGGAATGCAACGCTCCTCTTTATAAAAGTCTCTCTGGATCGATGAGCGAAGAACTCGGTCTCATCCGAGATGCCCTCAAGAGTACTGGCAAAGTCCTTCTTATCACCAATGGTGGCAAACAAAGTCTCTTCTGGAAAAAAACACTCGAAGAACATAGCTACAAAGTAGGGGTCGTCATCGAAGCTCAAAAATACTGCTCTCTGAGTGTACTTGAGAGCTATATCGAGCAAAAAACCCTCAATCGAAAAGAAATCATTTTTGGTCTCAAGATGCTCTTCTGGCTCGAGAAGACGTCAACAGGACTCCTCGACGAACTCAAGTACTATGGCGAAGAACGGGTCATGGTGGAGTTATTTCGTTCAGAAGAAGATGAGTATTCTCACTTTCGAACCTCTCAGGAAGCGCATATACAAGAATCTGATATCCTGATCGCTGATCCTTGGATGAAGGAACTGAGAAAACACTCTCTATTGGAAATACGCCATGTTACTATCTTTCGAGATATTGCGGAGATAGAGGATACTATTCGTCGCTCTGAGAGGGTGAAGATCTCCTTCAGAGAGCTCAATAGTGATATCAATTATCTCATTCGTCACTCTATTCTCTCAATCACATTCCAAGAAAAGGCATCATTCGCACTCGCATACTTCCAAGACCTCATCGAACATATCCATGTACGCCCCACATGACCTTCAGCAAATCCTCCAGGAGAGTATTGAGAGACCTATTATTTCGATCAAAAGGACCTCTGGTATCATGGGAAAAAATGGCTCATGATCATCATGAACACCCTTCAAGATGTCCTCTATACAGAACAGGGGCTCATATGAACTCTCGAAATATCAGCTCTGGAGAGAAAGGTATTCAGAAAAATATCTGAAAAACTCTCTGTCCTGATACACATAACGAATAGAGAGGATACCAATACCGGAATGATCGTGAATATTTCCTGAGAAGAGAGTGTGCTCACGCTCATTCCTCGTGATACTTCTGAGAGTGTACAATTATTCATACGACTCCAATCGGGTGAACATACATTCCTCACAGGATATGGAATAGATGGTCCAATTCTCGGATCTTTCATAGCGACAATGTGTGGATGAGGAAGAGAAAGTATCATTGCCTGAAAAAATACGACAGCACCCAAATCACTTATTTCTGAGACTCGTCTTCAGAAGATCATACAGGACAGATCCACTATTATCCTCCTCTCTACAAGCAATAAGCACCTCCGAAATCTCGCTGAAGAGATCAAGAGAGGTTTCACAGAATGGAAAATATTCACCCAAGGAATTTCTGGATGAAAAGGAAAAATACTGTCGTTGTTCTCAGAATATAGAGGCAAAAAAATACTCCTCTGACTCATCAATAGCTGGATAGATGAATCGACTCTCTTTCAGCAGTGTGATAGCGTAATTCTGGGAAAGATTCCCTTCGATCCTCCGACCGATCCTTATTATCTTGCCCGTACTGTAGGCATGAGTAACAATTTCGAAGAATACAGTTGTCCTCTTGCGATAGATACAATCAATACAATGATATGAAGAATACGATGTAGTCATCCTCAGGCCAAAATCTACTGTCTCGATGCTCGACTCAGTGATACTCTGTGGTGAAAAAAAATATTTCCTGAGATTTTGTAATCACCCCTTATTTTTGTTCTCAATTTATATTACGAGAGAGATTTTCGAGTTTTCAATGAAAAAAGTCTTCTCAAATTTGCAAGAAGAATAAGAAAGTGTTATCCTCATGGGAGTATTATTATTTTCTATTGTATGGCAAGTGAAGATCAAGAAATCCCGGCTAATGCAGAGACAAAAGATGTATGATTCATATCACAAGAGTGAACGAAAGTCGATACTATCTACAGTGACTTCTTCCAAGAAACCAGCGATGGGAAGATCAGCGTGTGATCGAAGTCCAAAAAATCGGGACTCGAAATATGTACCACTATTTTGTGATATATCATACCTGTGACTATCATCATCGTTATTTTTGGTTCACTGCATGTATTCTTGAGAACGCAAGAAACATCGAATTTTGCTGAGAATTACCAGTTCCTTTGTCCATACATGAACTACGGAGTGAGTATCGAGACTGCTGAGAGAGGATGTAGTACCATCACGCTTATACAATCCCAGTATACTGGAAAACAAAAGATTCTTGAGGAAGATATACTCAAAAAACTCAATGAATA
>JAYTYQ010000137.1:0-2251 GCA_043742285.1 Candidatus Altimarinota bacterium | reverse complement strand
TTCATCTCGTTGTAGAGATCATTCCCTTCTCGAGTTCGCTCGCCGACTCATGCGACGACTGAGTATCCTCCATGTCCACTTGCAATATTGTGGATGAGTTCCTGCATGATGACGGTCTTCCCGACTCATGCTCCACCAAAAAGTCCTACCTTTCCACCCTTGAGCATCGGAGCAATGAGATCAATAACCTTTATCCCTGTCTCGAATACTTCTGTCTTAGTCGAAAGCTCCTCGAAAGATGGAGATTTCTTGTGGATAGGGCTTCGTAAGTCTGTCTGGGGTGATTCCATCTCATCGATCGGATCTCCGAGGACATTGAACATACGTCCGAGTACACTCGGTCAGACAGGAACCGAGATCGGTGCACCTGTGGCGATGACTGTGAGTCCGCGCTTGACTCCATCGACAGGATTCATGGCGATCGTACGCACGACTCCATCACCGAGCTGTTGCTGGACTTCGAGAATGAGCTTATGTGGCGCACCCTCGACTTCGAGTGCCTCATAGATCTCCGGAACTGTACCACCTGAGAATTCGACGTCAATTACCACACCAATCACTTTTATAATAATACCTGTAAGAGCCATAAGAGAAGAGTTATATGTTAGAAGATATGAATGATAAGGTTACGAAATTATCATTTTTTCGCTTTTATTTTTTGATTTATATCTAAAATTCAGGCGAATTATAGGAAAAAGAGGAAGAAATGCAAAGGAAAATATCAAAAAACTCGTAGCTCGTAGAATACCTTTTGTGCATAGATGGAAATATCAAAAATCTGAGCGGTATGCTCAGATTTTTTTACTAGATTTTCTCGAGTGATGAAGATCGTACGAATCACCATTTACCAGAAGGGAGAACAACGAGTCACCATCCATCACTATCTATGTAGTTCACCTTGACTCGGTCTCAGAGATGAATAGTACCGATGATTGTAGTTCCGAGAGATGGCTTGGTGAGGTAGACTGGGAGATCATCTACCGATTTCGATACTGATTCTGTCCGGATAAACAGAAGCATTTTTTTGATTTTCCGTATCGTCGAGGTTCTTATCACAATTGGAAGGATATTTTGTATGGCTGGTGCGACATTCATTGTATCTTGAATGAGGGTCGACGTAGTGAGTCGAGTCAAGAAATTATCAAGTGAAACTGAATTGGAATAGCTTGAAGTTCCTCCTCCACCTCCTCCCCCAGGTCCCGAAGTACTCGAATTACTCCCTGGTGAGATGGGGAATGACGGCATACCAAGAGCAAAGAGTGAAAAATGGTTGGTAGTAAAGGTGCACAGGGAATTGTTCCCTACGGTACATGTTCCGATAGAACTATATGTCAATCCACTATCATCTGATCGATAGAGTGGAAGCGTGGCAGTCTGTAGAGTAGCGGAGACCGTGATGCTCACCGTTGCGAGTGATCCTGAGAGGATGAGTGAAGCGATTGAACTTCCCATGCTATAGATGCTAGAGACATTCACAAGTCCTACTGAAGATATAGTTCCACCTGTAGCAACAAGGTTAGCTCCATTGATGATACCATCCCAAGCACCTGAAGAGACAATAGTGAGATTCGATATTGGGATAGTAAGTGTTGCTCCCGTCGTAAATAGATTTAGTGTTCTAATATTTGATGAGAATACAACTCATGTCACGGTAGCACCGCTGATATAGATATTCGTTCCCGTAAATGATGAGCCAGTAAGAGAGTCCATCATCGCGATGACTGTGACTGTACGAGAGAGCTGAGTTGCATTTCCACTGGTATCTACCTTCTGGTAGGTGAGGGTATAATTTCCAAGGAGAGTCGTATTGACAGATCCTGAGAGGGCGAATGATGGAGTTGAACCATAGGTTCAGATGAGAGTATTGCCTGATCCATCGACATTATCTGTCCATGAAGCTCATGCATCCGTGTAGGAAGAACCTTGAGAAATATTTACTGATCCTGATCCTACGAGAGTGACAACAGGGGGGGTGAGATCAGGAGCGATGACCGTGACGGTTCGTGTGACTGAAGTTGCGGTGTTTCCGGCAACATCTGAGGCTGTATAGGTAAGCATGTAGACTCCAGTATTGGTCGTATTGACAGATCCAGTCATAGAAACAGTACATGTAAGGTCGACGTTATCTGTACACGAGGCTCATGCATCAGTGTAGCTTGAATTCTGAAGGATAGTTAGGGAAGCTGCACCTGAGCGAGTGATCACGGGAGGGGTGAGGTCGATGACTGTGACTGTACGAGAGAGCTGAGTT
>JAYTYQ010000136.1:0-1162 GCA_043742285.1 Candidatus Altimarinota bacterium | reverse complement strand
GATGAATTCGTGAAGAAGAATTGATTCCTCTACTATTTTATCAATGTTTTTCCTGATCAGGAGACAGTCGATGCGTATCGTGCCAATGCGAATAATGCGGATATGAGACATAGTAGCGTGAAGAATGATGGATCATTCCTCGCCTCATATGACTGCTCACGTTCGAAGGTGAAGTTCTATGCCAATATCCGATCTCTCGGTGGAACTACGTATGGCAAGCTCAATTGGCTTGCAGGGAAATATCTCTCATATTCCCTCACAGCTCGTGAGAGAGATCCATGTACGACATGACCAGATATGCTTATTGATATGGATACGATGACGAATCTGAGACTCGATAAGACGATGAGATTTCTCAGATCAACACCACATATTTGTATCGGGAGAAGTATGTACAAGTCAGTAGAGGATGGGAAGATCCAATTTGATATTGAACAGTATCATCGTGATACGGAAGAATCATTCTATTCTCGCTACCAATATCAATTCACCACCAAGAAACTGAAGAAAATTGGATAAAATATATGAAAAAAATCGTATTCTCTCTCATTCTCGTACTGCTCTCCCCTTCCCTGATCCATGCTGATGGTGGAGGGTTCGATGAATTTCGCCTCTACAAGAAGCCACTTCTCCAGTGAATAGAGATCGCACAGACGGAGAGTACAACGGAGCTCCTCTATAACCGTAGAGTGATCAAGACATATCAGAATACTGAATTCGCGACAGAGCTCCTCACTCACTCACCGGATGAAGATCCAGATTGTTACAACTCGATCCATGAGAATATCCCCACGACTCGATCGAAGAATATTGTCGGGAAAGACTACCTGAGAGCCTGTCTCGTTCTCCAGACTCGGCTGATCCGCAATCGCTATATCCTTTTTCTCGGACCATCGACTGATGGAAATCGCGTCTCAGTCTATGATATCCGTAAGGAGAAGTTCTCACATGCTGTCGTGAACAATGCACTCAGTATGAAGACACTCCTGAATGGAGGTATCATATTCCTCACGAGAAATATTGGATCGAGCTGCGAGAAGAGTATTCTCCTGTACAAAGACGGGATCTCGCGTATACTCTTCGACGAATGTAGTTTCCAGAATGCGGGATGACCTACGATCAATATTGACACATATCGAGTCATGCGATCAGGAGTGGAGAT
>JAYTYQ010000135.1:0-1550 GCA_043742285.1 Candidatus Altimarinota bacterium | reverse complement strand
TTGGCTTTTGGGCTATTTCTCGCTTCTTTCATAGTCGCCTCGTCGAACTCTTTCCATCGTTGGTCTAAGGTAGTACGAAAGCCTTTCAGAAGTGTATCTGATAGGGCTGTAGTAGGACTTGTTGGTAGTGTTTGGACTTCTGTAATTGCCATAGAAAGATATTATTTTATACAATATACGTATACTTACTTTTATATCAAGAGAGTATGAGATATTCTCAGGATATCAGATTCGAGAGAAAAAGGCAAAAGAAATCTCTCGGAAGAGAGACTTCTACGGTCACCACAGTGCGCATATATCGTCATAATCCACTATCTCAAAAGGCATATCAGGATATTTTTCTGTGAATGTTCTATATTTCTGTAAGGATATTCATTTTTTCTGGAATTTGATTTCTATAGCTTTTTTATTCTCAACGATGAAATCCACCTCATGCTTATCTTGTGTTCTCCAGAAGGCGATATCATCGAGAGCGTAGGATTCCAGGAGATATCTGAAATATATGTTTTCCGTATATCATCCCTTATCCTGCCGATGTTCTATAGGAGAGAAATCTCGCATAAATGCATTCCGCAGTCCGAGATCATAGAAATATGATTTCGGCATCTTCGTGAGTTCTTTGCGGAGATTCGTATGCCATGGACGTATGAGTGCAATATGAAAAGTCTTCTCGAGAACAAAAAGAAATTTCTCTACTGTGGGCTGTGTGAGCCCAAGTGTATTTGCGAGCTCATTTTTGTTCACGAGCAATCCTGTCCCACTCGCAAGGAGTCGTATCAGGGAGAAGTACTTCACCTCATCTTGGATGCCTGATTCGTATATATCCTTCTTCACATAGTCGAGGGCGTATTCCCTGAGGCGCTCCTCTCTTTTCTCTCTGTCATCCATGAGTACTATTTCAGGATACCCACCATATATAGTGTATTCGCCCCAGAGTCATCTGAGTATCTGCCTTTCTGCCGCAGTATCCATACCAGCTCTATATCCACGGAAAGAGAGAAATTCTCTAAAATCGAGAGGAAGGAGGGAGAAGACTTTTTTTCGACCTATGAGAGAATCTCGAAACTTCCGATCGATATAAAAAGATGAACTCCCCGTGACGATAAGCTTCAATCCCGGAGCGTACATATCATAGAGGTACTTGAGAAAGTTCGTAGGATCCCTGAGATACTGGATCTCATCGAGAAATATAACTTGCTCATCACTCGACTGTGTGCGTATGATACCAAATACCTCTTCTGGATGTGTATCGAGCCGAGCACGTACCTCGGGGTCCTCGAGTGTGAGCCAACTATTATGGCGATTAGACGGGAGAGTATCTCGGAGATGGCGCATGAGGGTCGTCTTGCCCACTTGTCTCGGACCTATGATGAGGAGGATATCCTTGGTAGTCATTGCCTTCTCGATTTCAGTGAAGAGCTTTCTTTGAATCATACTATGATGGTAAATATATATACATAGTATCTCATACTTTGAGAATATCAAATTATTCTAATATAATATTTTGAAAATATCTAATCTTATGAAGAAATCAAAAAAGACAATCGCTC
>JAYTYQ010000134.1:0-1700 GCA_043742285.1 Candidatus Altimarinota bacterium | reverse complement strand
CTCAGAGAGATACTTCCCGAATTTCTCGAAAGATGGTGATATGAGAAGTGAGGAGAGGACTTTCTCAGAGAGTGGTTCGACTATGAGAATCATCCTGATAAGGAACTCATCGAAAAAATCCAAGAACTGAGAACAAATGGAGTGAAGTGCTATGTCGCGACGAATCAAGAGAAATATCGACTCGCTTATCTGAAATATGAGATGTATTTTGAGAATCTTTTCGATGGGATATTTTGCTCGGCAGAGATCGGATACAAGAAGCCAGAGAAAGAGTATTATCAGTACATCATCGATACTCTTATGGTAGCACCTTCCGATATTCTCTATTTCGATGATGCTCTAGAGAATATCGAGGCAGCCCATTCACTTGGTATCCATGCGAGACTCTATAGAAGTATTTCTGATTTTTCTATCGAATAATCTTTCCTCTTTTGATCTACCTCTACGCCTTTTTCGTCCTCTCTTTCCTGAATGCCTTCAAGGATATTTCGACGAAGCAGTCACTCAAGTCCCTTGATGCAGGAGTATTGACGGGGATATGTTCGCTTGCCCTTATCATCGTGACCCTTCCATTTCTTATTCGCGAAGGGATACCGAGTCATATTGAGTATACATACTTTATCTGGATTGTTGCTGGCGGTGGACTTTTCTATTATTTCGGGAAATATTTCAACTTCCAGTCGCTCTCACTTGGTGAGATATCACTGATCTCTCCTATGAAGTGACTTGTCACGATAGCGACCGTGTTTTCGAGTATGATACTCTTGGGAGAGTACGTCAATATTTGGGGTTTTCTCGGTATATTTCTCACGATCGGTGGTACGTATTTTCTTGCGGTCGAGAAGGGGCATACGACTTTCATAGAGCCATTGCGAGCACTGATGACCAATCCTGGTTCTCGAATGTTTCTTATTGCTGTATGTTTCTATGGGTTCACGGTGACATTCGATCGGATGGGGATACATGCGAGCTCGATCTGGCTCTGGGCATTTCTCATGAATAGTATCGTATTCCTCATGAGTTCACGAGATATCTATAAACATCGGAAGACCCTTAGGAAAAATATCAAAACAGAGTATCAAGCTCTCGTCATCCTCATATCGCTTCATATCATCATCTATCTCTCACAGATGTATATCGTCTCGGAAGTGATTGCTCCGTATACGAGTGCATTCAAGTCTGCATCAGCACTTTTTTCAGTCGCACTTGGATGATGGTTTTTCCGAGAGAAAAATCTTTTGCAGAGATTCACCTGAGCCTGTATAATTCTGGGAGGCATCATCCTTATATCATTTCTTGGCTAATATGTATATCGTCTTCGAAGGCATAGTCGGGAGTGGGAAGACGACTCAAGTGAAGAAGCTCGTGGAGTATTTTCGTCAAACCCCCTTTGTAAAGGGGGGTAGGGGGGATTTGTTTTTGAAACAAAATCCTCAGTCCGCCGCAGCGGACAGCTCCTCACCACGGCGAAATTTTGACTTTACAAAGGAGCTCCATAAGGTTCTACATATCCGTGAGCCAGGATCGACGCCTATCGCTGAAGATATTCGCTATCTTGCTCAGGCGAAAGTCTGGGATAATGATACAATGCATCCTCTGACCAATGCGTATCTCTATGCAGCGGCTCGAACTCAGACGCTTCATACTCTCGTGAAACCCGCACTTGAGAGATGAGATATCGTCATTTCGGATCGATCATT
>JAYTYQ010000133.1:0-1073 GCA_043742285.1 Candidatus Altimarinota bacterium | reverse complement strand
AATCATGGGAAAGAGTTGTAGGAAACCCAAAAAAAGATACTATACCGAATATTTCCTTATCAGGCATATGCGCTCACAGAAACTCGATGCCCTCCGTGGACTCGCACTCCTCGGAATGATACTTTTCCATGCGAATTATCTCCTCGTCCATCTCTTCTGAGTGAATACCATGAACTTCTCAGAATTTTTCTGGTTCTTGCTCGGTAGGGGAGTAGCAATTCTCTTTATTGTCATATCGGGTGTGTCTTTTTTCCTTGCGACTGAAAAGAGATCATTCCATCAGATTTTCCTCTCATCGATCAGACGTTTCATGCTCTTGGCATTCATAGCTCTCTCGATCACGCTCGTGACACACTATTTTTTCTACGAACAGCGGATTTATTTTGGGATCATCCATTTTTTTACTCTTGCGTCGATACTCATGTTGGTAGCTCTCCCACTTCGTGGATATACGATTCCTATTGGCTTCCTCATCATGATATTGGGCGAATGGATAGGATGACTCTCTATCGATTCGATCCTCCTCATTCCACTTGGGATACTTCCTCACGGATTCTATTCAGCAGACTATTATCCTCTCATTCCATGGCTTGGATATGCATTCATCGGTTATGGAATCACCCATTTCCTGTCAGAAAAATGAATTCTCTCTGGACTATTGCAATGATATTCCCAGCTTCTTGCCCCTCTCGCCTTCATGGGTCGACACTCACTCCTGCTCTATGTGGCGCATGTACCGGTGATATATGGGGTATTGAAGGGAGTATTGTAGGTATGAATAGTGCACTCATGGTGGTTTTTGGTTAAGTAAATTTTTTTCATGTATGTTTCGTTATAAAGCTGATGCCATTCCTATTTCTCTCTTTGTCTCGTATTTTATCGTAGATCTCTCTGTCTACCTTACGATCAATTCCATTATATTTCTACTATCGTATCTACTTCTTAGTATTGTGATCAAAGGATTTATTGGTGCATGGAATCACCATCACCAACATGTACTCACTTTTTCTTCTTCATGGATGAATCGCCTTCTGGAAGTGGTATATGGATTCCAGACGGGTATCGTATGATAT
>JAYTYQ010000132.1:0-8568 GCA_043742285.1 Candidatus Altimarinota bacterium | reverse complement strand
GTCGGTGGAGTCGCGGCTGATACTATGCTCATCGGGAGCAGAGATACGATGAGCTCAGAGATGAGTATGAGGAGTGCAATGGATCGATATACGGAGGATCGTAGCATAGAAGGAAGGATTAGTGGAGGGATTGGATGGATGAAATCTTTGAGTTCTTATCGCTTCTAGAGTCCTGGTGGCGGATCTGACATGATGCGAGAATCATATTCGATGATGAGAGATTTATCATTGTATGCTACGACGGGATATCCTCTATGGAGTGAGATATCTGTGGCAGGAATGCCACCTATCTGAAAGTCTCGGAAATAGTTGAGGTCATACCTTAGTGCGGTGTCATAGCTACAGGCAACCTCTGAAAATGGACACTTCGATCCACCAGATACTCAGGCTCATCCGATGGTATTGCGAGAGATGACACTTCCATGAATGTAGAGTTGATAGTTCGGAAGACTCGTGGTCGCATTGTGATCTCTATTGTAGAGGATCCAGACTCATCCACTCCTGCGTCCAGAATAGAGCGTCCCTTCTGAGAGGAGAGAGCTCTGTACCTTCGTCACATCTCCTCGAATATAGATATTACCTCCGATTCCAGCATCATTTTTCAGTGCGATGATCGCATGGGATGGAGTATTGGCTGGGAGGACGACTCCGGTATCTATATAGATATCTCCTCCGACGACGATGAGAGAGCGTGGGGATGAGAGCGTATTGAGAGAGGACTCGATATAGGAATAGGTGACGATGAATTCACTACTTCCTGTATATGTGTAGTAGAGTGCGTTATTGAGGATGGCTGGTGCTATTGAGACAGCGGTGGGAGCGGTGATGTTGATGAGTGATGATGCGACATTGCGCAGACTCAGAGTGACCTTCTTGCGAGTGTCATTGAGAACGGTGGAGATACTGGATACGTCATAATGGGCTCATTGTTGGTAGTTGGCAATATTGAGCGTATAGATATTTTTGCCAGCAGTACTTCCGAGGATCGCGACTCGTCCGACGAATCCAAGTCATATATTCTCGGCAACGGTACTCAGAGAATTCCATCCGAGGGTATCACTCCAGAGCCATCCAGAGAGTGTCGCTGTATCTGGAAAGTATTCGACTCCAGAGAGCGTGAACCATCAGGCGGTATCACTCCAGACGTATCCAGATGCATCCCATACTTCACGAGCACTTGCTGCAGTATTTCTGAGAGTGATCTGAGTCCCCCCTGTGAACTCTGCCCATCCTGTGGTCTCTGACCAGAAAAATCCTGTGATACCAGTTCCATTGAGATTGCCTGTCTGGTAAGGGCTTGGATCTTTGTTGAAACCTATAGTTCCTGCATTGCCATGCAATGTGAGGAATGATCAGAGTGTATGAGGAATATTGGATGTTCCAGAGAAAAAGTGTATTGCTGCAGCATCACTAAAAATATAGGCTATTCCTCCAAGGGAGAATACTGTCAAGAGTATGATGAGACGAGAGAAGGTGGGAGATTTCATGAACTGGATGAAGAAATATGTGAACCTATTCATAGTGAATGGTATGTTTCGGAAACGAAATATCAAGAAATAATATATTGACTTTAAGTCAATATAAATATTTATATCTTAATTCTTCTTTTTTGTCCAATATTTGCAGCTACATTTTTTATTTATTCTTTCACGGTGATCTTCTGATAACTCGTGATAGCATGGACTGCAGGCTGATACATGAAGTACGCTCTCGCCGGTGGAAGGAGATAGCTTCCCACAATATCAGGTCGAATATAGTATGTGAGTGTTCGTGTATTTCCCTTTCAGATATCCACATATGCGAGCACCCGATCATCACGAGACTCGATATGGCTCCATCCATCCGTCGATGTCGAGCGTGTGAGTGCATTCTCCGTCTGGAAGTTCGAATTGAGCGATCTCCATCCTGCAGGATAGGAGTCTTCTATAGCGAGATTATACCAATCCTTATCCTTATCAGAGAGAGGAATACCTGCCTTCAGTGTCACTCGATAGAGTCGTCCCTTCAGGAATACTCCATCATCGATGCGAGTGGGGAAGATATAGTGTCCATCTTGATCCGTTCATTTGGATTCATCGATGAGCTCGAATGTACGATTGATCATCATACCGAGACGGTTCTCTGGAGGCATATCGATGATACTCTTGGTTCTGTCTCGTGTGATGATCGTGACAGAGATCGGTATCTTGGCACTGTCACGCCTGAGGGTGAAGTGATCTCCCATCTTGAGACGACTGGACTCTATCTTTCTCTGATTCGTCTTGGGAGCAAGTGATGCGTCAGCAATGATAGCATTTCAGCGAAGAGCGATCATGATCGGAGAAGAGAGTGAAGTATCAGTTTTCTGAACTTGTTGCAATATGGCACGAAATATCTGGACCTTGGCTTGAGTCGAGAGAGTATCTGAGGTGAGATCAATAGCATGCACGAGACGATCGATGAGGGCAAATGCCTTCTGATCTTCTGTGCGATCCATGAGGAGTTGTGCATAGATACCCATATCAGCATATCTATCCCAATACCAGTATGTACTCTCATCAGTCGATCCTGAACCGAGAAGTACTCTATCGAGTTGTAAGGCGAGATTGGGGGGAGACAGATCGAGGATATGCGCTGTATAGGCATAGGCAAGGAGTCCATGACGAGTGAGTATTTTCGGATCAAGAGACTTCCATGCAGTAGTCGCCTCTTGCTTCTTCCCAAGAAGAGCGAGTGTCCAAGAGACTTCAGCGAGCATATCAGGATCAGACTGATAGATGGTGAGATTCGAGAGGAGATAGTTCGTACCATTCGTGAATACGGTATCAGGAATCATCTTGCCGAGATTTTTGAAGGTCATGAGGGAACGAAGCACATATGGTGTGATCTTCGTATTGGTGTTCGAATCCCCTTCCCAGGAGACCCAACCACCACTGTAGTGTTGCATGCGAAGGATTTTCGCAAGACCTATGCTGACATTCTCTTCAGCTTGCTGGTGATCCATATCGAGTCCTCATTTCTCAGAAAAATTGAGAGCCAGAGCATTTGGAAGGCTTGATCCAATCATCTGTTCGATGGATCCATATGGATAGGCTTCCAGTGATCGGATCATGTTCGAGAGTTCCGTGATATATGATGGAGAGAGGGCTATCGTGACGAGAGAACTCCCTGCATCCATACCAGAGGCAGATCTCGGAAGGGTGTAGGAGAAATCTTTGGTATTCCAGAGTTCAACAGTTCGAGAGCTTGCGACAATCTCAGGAATAGGTACATAACGAAATGAACTCGTCAGGCTATCGAGGAGTATATTTTTCTCCTTGAGATCGATTCGATATGCAACATTCCCAGACCAAGCAGAAAGAGAAGAGAATGTGAAGTCACGAGTAAGAGACTCTCTTGGATTGAGGGTGAGATCGATGGACTTTTTGATCACATTGGCTCCTGTTCCTATGAGAATTGAGAGGGTGGCTCAGGTGATCCTATTCGTCGAATTGAAGACACTCGCTGTGATCAGACTGGTATCTCCTGGTCTCATGATCATAGGGGCATGGGATTCTATGAGATAGTCCTTGCGTACTTCGATCGTCTTCTCAGCAATAGCGAAATGTGCATTCTTCGTATTGGCAATAGTGATAATACGATAATCCGTGGTATTATCTGGAAGAGTGAAGGTAGTTTTTGCCTTGCCATTCGCATCAGTGCGAATACTCGGATTGTAGTATACCGTTTTCTGGAAGGGCATACGGGAAGCGATCTCGACACCCGCTCATCCCTTGTCTCCACTTCCTCCATTGGATCACTTACGCGTGAGCCAGAGATTGTGTTCGATACCGATTGCCGATAGTGCTGTCTTCACGGTGAATGGGAACTTCTGATAGAACTTCGGGATGATATCGAGATCGATATTTCCGAGAATACGGATGAGACTCTCATCGACGACCATCATTGCAATCTCTCACTGGAGTGGATTCCCTGATCGATCCGTGAGAGTCATATCGACGGATACGGTCTCATGGTTCTTGTAGACAGGCGTATCTACCGTGATAGCGAGATTGGCTTTCTTCTCACTATAGTCAGCAATGATCTCTCCATAGCCAACCGCATAACTCCTCGTTCATCCCGTTGCACTCGTCTTGAGTGCTACCACACCGACATAGGCATTGGGAATCAGAGTATCATCGACCTTGTATTCCCGAGTGAAGCTACTTCCTGTGAGAGTGAAGTATTCATGTTGGAGCACTCATCATTTCTCAAGCGTGAGGAGGATACGGGCGTTCGAGAACGGCACCGTGACAAGAACCCGAGCGGTCTCTCAGGGCTGATAGACGGTCTTCTCAGGAATGACTCTGAGAGATGATCCCTGAGTCGATGCGGTGAGTCAGGCAATATAGAATAGTGTCTCAGACCGAGCGCTATCAGGAATCGTCACTCCTGAATCCACGAGAGGATAGCTGCGCACAAGATATTCTCCCGCTGGATATGCAATGAGTTTTTTCGAAAAAGCTGATCCCGTGAGTACCCCTGAGAGTACCACGGTATCTATACTCGAAGTGATATTGATCTTTCCTGCACGGATATCATCGACAGGAATATCATGGTAGTCACGACGGACGATTTCGAATCCATACTTTCCTTTGAGACTTGCATCCCATGATCCATATTCTCTCTTGAATGATCATTGGAGTTCTTCTCCATTTTGCAGTATTTTTTTCTTGGCAGTGAAGACGAGGGGATTATCTGGAGCGAAAGACTTGAACTCTTCAGGAAGCTTCACGATGAGACTCGCTGGAGTAGTCACGACTTCTCCCGAAAGTGGATCCTTCACAATGATCTCAGCTGTATATTTGTAGTCATTGTAGAACGACTGATATGCGACAGGAATAGAGAATATTCCATAGCCATCTCGATCGATCATACCACTTCCCTCTGTATAATATTCAAGCGATGGTTCATGGTAACATCCCCAGAAACAATCACTCCAATAATTCTCAGGATAATGCTCACTTCTATATATGCGGTAAGTGAATGGAGTATTTCGCATTATTTGTCCATTGGAGTATGTAGACTTCACCACTCATTGGAGAGAGAAATGCCCTTCATAGACATCACTATACCACGGGGTATTCGTATCAGTATTTGGCTTTTTTCTGAGATTTTTGACACTCTCATTCTCGATATCAGGACTTCTGAGCTCGACCGTTGCGGTGAAGGTGGGATTTTGAAATACCTCTACCTGGAAGTTCATCGATCCATTCGCTACATATTCAGTCATATCCATCGTGGTCAGATTCGCCGAATAGTTACCGAGTGAAGCATCTTTCGGAAGCATGTAGTCTCTACTGATCGTACCGAATTCATTGGGCTTGAGTGAGACTCGATCGACTTCTTTGCCCATAGGATCATCGATCACCAGAGTGAAGGAGGTATTCTCAGGAACCTTCACGGAAGTACTATTTTCGCGAATGATCCCATGGATATGGACTATCTCACCTGGGAGATAGAGCTTGCGATCTCCATGGAGATAGACCGTATATCGAGGACGCGTCTCATCGGAATAATCAGAAGCCTTCATCCCAAAATTGTACCCCGTGATTCCATCATTCCACGTACTCACGAGAAATCCAATACGTCCATCTCATCGCGACTCCACGATGAAGCTGTCATATCGACCTTCATATTGCCACCAATTCTCGAAGGAGAGCTCATACGGGCTCGAAATATACGAATCGAGTCCTCCTGTCAGAGTGATATGGCTCACATCGAGAAATCATTGATCATTGGTTTTCCCGAGGATGATCCCGGTCGCAAAAGCCTGAGAAGTGAGTGGAATATACTGTCGATCTGCCTGATTCGTCGTCGCATTCCATGTTTCATGATAGGTACGCGAGATATTGCGCATGACGGTGATCTCCTGATTCGCCAGAGGTTTTCCACTCTTCATATCCGTCACGAGGAACATCATCTTCCCACTGGAATCCACCTTCATCGTGATATGACTGTCCATCACCGTGAAGAGGAGTGGACTCACGGGCTTCTGAAATCCGATAAGATCGCCCTTATTCGCGAAGGCCAGGATATACATTCAGGGTGAGACTCTATCATCTGAGGTGAAGCTGCGAATATCGAGATTGGAGACGTATCCACTTCCCGAGAGATCGACATCCTTCTTCACACAGGAGAAGGCATCTTTCCCATTCAAGATATCATAGACCGTATCAATGGATGATCCTGTCATATTCTCTGAGAGGATTCGTTCCCCATGGGCGTAGAGCTCGAGTGGAAGGCGACAGAGCTTGAGCGAATAGGTCTTCTTGGGAGCTTTGAGCGCATAGATCTTGACTGGAACTGGTTCATTGGACCGATAATACGATCGTTGGTTCTGGAATCTCAGAGAGAGAAATGGAGCTTGTTTCGGTGTGATACGATACTGAAGATCTTCTGTTCTTCCATAAATATCCTCAAGTCACTTGATGGAGAATCTCGATTCTTGACCTTCCTGAAGAGGAAGCGTGAGGATCGCGCGATCAGGAGTGAGTATGAGATTGTCTGCCGTCGAGGGAACTTCTGGACTCAGAGAGAGGTGTTTGAGAAAATCAATCTTTGCATCACGTCGATTGGCTATATATTCCATGCTATAGAGAGCACCTGTATCTTCATAGATCGCATGAGAAAAATCAAACTCTACTCGTGTCTGCATATCATACTCTGGGGAGAGTGTCTCCAGAGTCGATCCTGTCAGAGCCAATGCATCAAGAACGCGATTCTCAAGAATATCGTAGACTCCATTGACTCATCCTATCAGACAGATATAAGAAGTATCAAGTCGATAATCAAAGGTGATCGTTGTCTCGTAGTTCTGTCCATCACGGGTGATGGGGTTCAGGGTTTTCGCATAGATCTGGGAAAAATCCTGTCATATCATATTCACACTACAGGGGACATTCTTATCGTAGCTGACAAAATAGCGAATATGCTCAGGAGTATATTCATCGAATCCAGAGAGTGAGACGGCATAGCGTCGATCTCGAGGGATTCATGATTTCTGCATCGAGAGTGATCGAGGATGCTCTAGGGGAACAAGCGTGATATCATGAGGAATACGATAGGATGTTGTTTTTTTCTCATTATAGAGCTTCGCATCGAGCCTGATAGATTGTCATTGCTCGAGTGTGGGAACATGGAGACGTATATATTCTCCAGAAATCGTCAGGTTGTATGCTCCCGAGAGTGTCGTATTCTCGATGAGGGCTGCTGAACCAAAAAAAAGAGACGAGCGTATTGCCACTTCATCAAGAATGGGTCATCACTGGAAGTTCAGTGTGAATCGAGGTCGAGCGAGAACCACTTCCAGGGTATCACCGTGTTGACTCTCTGTACCGAGAAATGGATAGGTCAATGTCTCTGCTGCCAATACATACGCATAATACCCAAGAGCCCCCACTCAGAGAATCGAGAGGAGGATGAGAAACATTCGACCAAACGTACGCATAGTACAGAAAGTAAATTGAGTATGAAAAACTCGTCTGATTATAGTGTTTTGCTATGCGTTTGCAATACAAAATGTTGGGTTTTCCACCTTTGCTTCTCTTATTTTTCTCTCGATTCTGGTTGCCGAAAAATGAAAAATCTATACTATCATCGCATGCAAATTGCCTTATCCCCATTCCCTTGGTGAGATCTCATCGATTGGTATGAGAAAAATAGCCGACACGATCTCGAGTGGCGGAACTATAATGAAGAGGATATCTCCCTTCTTCTCTATCGAATCTGGCTCTCTGAGATACTCCTCCAGCAGACTCAAGTCGAACGTGTGAGGTGATACTATACTCGCATGCTTGAGAAATACCCGACTATCCATCATCTCGCACGAGCGAGTTATGAAGAATTTTTCCCTTTCTATCAATGACTCGGATACTATTCTCGTGCTCGAAATATTCTCAAGACATCACAAATCATATCGACTGAATATGGATGAGTATTCCCTCAAGAGAAATCACTTCTGATGAAACTCCCAGGAGTATGATGATATACCAGTGCTGCTATCCTCGCTTTTGCTTTCTGAGAATCAGTGCTTGCCTGGGATACGAATCTCGAGAAAGTATTTGCTCGATACTATCATGGGAGAAAAGACCTGAAACTCTCAGAAAAAGAAAAGCAAATAGTACAAAAAGATTTCCAAAAATGGGTATCTGATAGTCGAAAAAAATCACGCAAAGAATCAGTTCGCGCTCTCAATAATGCTCTCATGGACTTCGCTGCAATGATCGATCTGAAAAATCCCAATACTATCGATTGGACTCATTATCCTATCAAGAGTGGACAGTTCTATGAGACTCGAGGCGTTCTCGAACCAGCAGAATCAAAAAGACCTCTCTCTTTTCCTACCCCTGATGCGACTGTAATAGTCATATTGCATGAGAATCATAAGATATACTACTCACCTCTTAAACTACATTCTTCATACTCCCCTTGTATACTCCCCCCCGCACTCACTCGTGATACAAGGCAGTATGTACAAGGCTATTTTCGAGCGCGATATAGGCTCGAGCTCTCTGTACGACCAGTCCATAAAAAGTGGATCTCCAAGGA
>JAYTYQ010000131.1:0-8303 GCA_043742285.1 Candidatus Altimarinota bacterium | reverse complement strand
CGGTCGAATCGACCAGGTCTGAGGAGTGCCTTATCGAGGACATCAGCACGATTGGTTGCTGCCATGACGATGACATTGGTATCATTATCGAATCCATCCATTTCGGTCAGGATCTGATTGAGAGTCTGTTCGCGTTCATCGTGTCCCCCTCCGATACCAGGTGAACGCTTCTTCCCGATCGCATCGATCTCGTCGATGAATATGATCGATGGAGCACTCTCTCGAGCATCCTTGAAGAGATCACGGACACGAGCAGCACCGACTCCGACGAACATCTCGACGAATTCAGAACCCGATATGGAGAAGAATGGAACTTCCGATTCTCCTGCAACTGCACGGGCAAGGAGTGTTTTTCCTGTTCCAGGAGGTCACTGGAGGAGAATACCACGTGGGATTTTAGCGCCGAGGTCTTTATATTTCTGCGGGTTCTTCAGGAAATCGACGATCTCGATGAGATCTTCCTTCTCCTCATCTGCACCAGCAACATTCTCGAATGTCACCTTCTCATCCATCTCCGGATCATACATGCGAGCACGACTCTTGATGAAGGACATAGGATTTCCCATACCGCCACCTCCCATACGACCCATGATGAAGAAGAGAAGAACAATGAAAAATACGGTTCCAAGAAGTGATGGAAGAATTTCAGAGAAAACCTTACCCCAACCTTCGTCCTTGATCGTGACTTTGGTTGGATTGGAAGGATTCGCGAGTCCGATACTTGTGATTTCGAGATTCGCTGGGATGATCGTACGATCAATATCTCTGAGTTGAATCGACTTTGCATTCACAACAGTATCTACTGATTTCTTCCGAGCTTCGAGAGTCGTTCCCTGGACAACGATCTCCTCATAACTTCCAGAATTGTATCCCTGAACAATCTGATTGAGTCCGATGGTATCATTATAGGTGATCTTCTCTGTTCCATAGAGATAATTCTTCACGCCATAGAAGACGATAAGCGATCATACGATGAAAATCACTGGAAAAAGCAGTGTCCGAAAACTAATCTCATAGACTTTTATATTGGCACCTTTGGGAATTTTTGGAAGTTTTGGAGTTTTTAGAACCGGTTTTTTCGTCAATTTTGGAGTTTTTGGTGGCATGCGGATAGGACAAAATAAAGAAATAGATATGCTTCATCTCCACGAGATAAGAGTGTACAGTATAGAGAAAAAATAGGAGAAATCAAAACGAACTCTTGGGATGGTTTGACTTAGTTATCAGAATAAGGATAAAGTGGTTCTATAGATATGATCTTCCAATTTGGATCGTGAGTCTTCAGAAGATCATATATTCCTTGAAAATGGAGAGCACCATAGATAAGCACAAAATGAGTGTGATTATCTGCCTCAAGCGTGGAGACAATATGGACATTGCGATCATGGAGAATCGCCATGAAGAGTTCTGGAGTGAAGGCTGCTGCCATACTGTCGAGAGAGTCGTTATTCTTGATGAAGTAGTTGAACACGGATCTCACGAGAGGCGCGAAGAGCAATCATTGAGAAGTCCCCTTCAGGCCTGAGAGCTCCGCTTCCATGTCGATTGGTTCACTTGTTGGTATGACTCTCCCTGTACCGACTATTTCCATGATATCATCGATGGAAATATCCACGTTCTTGATGCTCCCCGAAAGAACTCCATTGTAGAGACTCTGATCTTGTGCTCGGAGTCAGATTGTGGATGCGAAATTGGCATACAGAGTATCTGTCATCTTGATTCCCAAGAGGGTATCGAATCGAACCTGATTCATGGGTGAGCCAGAGCGAACTCACTCTGCATAGAGTGTGTATCCAGAGTATGATAGAGATTTCAGTCAGGTATTCACTTCCTCATAGAAATATGGAACAGCAATATGCGACATCTGATAAAAAATAATTTCCTTTTTTCCATTTGAGAGTATGATTTTTCCTACTGCTCCCGGAACAAGGTTCTGATAGATGATAAATGCTCCCAATATTGTCGAGAATATTCCAAAGATTGAGGTGAAAATCAAGCATGAACGGAGAAAGTGATATCGAAATGTATTATGATTTTTTTTGATAAAAAATATCATCGTTGTGGCTACGATAGAACACAGGACAATCTGAACAATAGATAAGAGAAGTCATGCAACTCCCGTGAGTCCCCACTGGACAAAAAGAGCAATGAATGAGAGTGATCCAGTGATGATGAGAAACTTTTTAGACATGCAATAATACTAACTTTTCTTACTTTTCTTACTCACGAATTTCTTCTTCTTTTTTGGGACATCGCGACGGATCATTTTTTCTCATTCTTCGGCATCATGTTCTTCTCATTTATCCTTGTAGATACTCTTACGGGAGCGCAGTTCGAGATCGATCGGAGTCCCTTCGAATCCGAAGACCTCACGAATCTTGTTCTCAATATAACGACGATAGGAGAAGTGAAAATGCTCGGAATTGTTCACAGAGATAACAAATCGTGGTGGATTAATATCGACTTGAGAACCGTAATATACTTTTGGTTTGTGAGATTTTTTATTGCCAGTTGGCGCATGATCATAGGTAATCTGATCGAGGAATTTATTGAATATCCCTGTCTTGACGCGCTTCTGTCGTTCGGCTCGAATCTGGATAGCATGTTCGAGGATGAGATCGATACGCTTCCCTTCGATCGCTTGGGTGAAGATCACGGGTGAATACGAGAGAAAGTCAAACTTCTTCGCGAGGTACTGCATATATCGCTCAAGAATCGTCTCTTTTCCGATATTGGGTTTCGCAAGGACCTTATCCCACTTGTTGAGAACGAGGATGATTCCTTTTTTCTCCTCAATGGCCTTCCCTACAATGACTTCATCCTGATGAGTCACACCATCGAATGCATCCATAACGACTGCGACGACATCAGCGCGACCGATAGAGTTCTCGGCTCGCATGACGCTCCACTGCTCGATATTCGCATTTCCGATCTTTCCCGCTCGGCGAATTCCTGCAGTATCTATGAGACAGATCTCTGTCCCTTGGAATTCGATAATCGAGTCGATCGAGTCACGTGTCGTCCCGGGCATATCCTTCACGATCGAACGAATCTCTCCAGCAATCGCGTTCACGATAGATGACTTCCCGACATTCGGACGTCCAATGATCGCAAGCTTCAATATATTCGCATCTTCGAGTTCCGTATCCGCCTTGGATTCGAACCCCTGTTCCTTCAGCACTCGAACGATCGTCTCACGAAGTTCATCGAGTCCTCGTGACTGCATCGGACTGGTCGGGATGACATCAGGAAATCCGAGTTCCAAGAGTCCATAGGATTCCATCGCTCGTTTGGGATTATCAGCCTTATTCGCGACGACGATAATCGGCTTCTTCGATCGGCGAAGTTTTTTCACGATATGTTCATCGAATTCCGTGACTCGATCGAACTCAAGAACAAAAAGGATCACATCTGAACTCTCGATTGCCTGATCAACTCGAGTACGTACGTCAGAGAGGAGTGTCTCGTTATCAGCTTCCACAATACCCCCAGAATCAGCCAGAAGATAGGAAAAATCCAATTCCTCATCATGAATCTTGTACTCGATAATATCTCGTGTTGTATTCTCGATATCAGAAACAATAGCGATACGATGACCTGAGAGTGAATTGAATAAGCTCGATTTTCCGACATTCGGACGACCAACTATAGTAACTCGTGGGAGCATGGAAAAGAGTGATTAGGGGAATATGAAGACAATGATTTTGATTTTGAGCGGATTATAGGAAAAAGTACGAAAAAAGCAATTTTCGGATGTGAGATCCTCAATACACGCAATGATGGAAATTCAGGAGAATGAAACTAGAATGGAAGATGCTTACAGTATGATTTCTTCGTATCAATTGTCAGTTATCATTGCCTACTATCATCTACTTGACCGTATAGAAAAAATCAAGATGGTAGATCACCGTTGCGACATGTGCTCCATTTTTCTCAATATCCAGAGCCAGATAGCCATCTCTCGTGGTCGCCTTCAGGAGAATTCATGGAACAATAGGAAAGATATTCCCATCACTTGAGAGCGCTACAAGGACGCTCTGATTCTTATCCGTGATATAAGCACCACTTGGAATATTGGGATCATTGAGCGTCGCGAGTTCACCACTATATGCCCTATCTGTCTCGAGAAGCACATGCGATCAGGATGCGCTGGTCATTGTCTCCTTCAGAAGAATGGAAGTCGATGAGGGAAGGACGAGGAATTGTTCGAAGAGGGTACGATCGAGAGTATCTCTATATTCGAATCGCATAGGATTCGACGCATCTGCAGGAACAACCGTAATCCTCAGGTTCGATCACCCTATGGGTAATCCAATATCCTCAGGAATGAATGTTGTCCCTCCAGAATAAGTGAACCATGCCCCCGATCCACTCGTGAGCGATCCAGTCGCGAATACTCATGAATCATTTGAGAAAGTACTCTTGGTGGAGAGGATCTCGATCGGGGATCCTGAACGAACTCGAAAGAGGTGAACAGGTACTCAGAGTTCTCACGAATCGAGCACTCACTGGAGCCATCCCGTGGCGCTCATAGACTGAATTGTTGGTATCGGGGCATAGACTTCGAGTGTGAGAGGGAGGAGAGAAGTATTTCCATATTCATCCTGAACTCGGAGAATCATCTGTCTCGATCCAGGCTCATCGAAGGGACCGAATCTCATATTGGTATCTGTCAGGGTAAATCCTGAACCTGATCTACTGAAGTCATCATCATAGACTCCATTTCCATTCTCATCAGTCGTGATATCTGGATCGAGCGTGACTTGATATCGACTCATATCCGTGATAAAGTCAGAATATGCATAGGAAGATGTTTGATAGACAGGAATACGGAGTGTACTCGCGAGATCCACAAGAGGTGGACGTTGATCGAGTGCGGCCTGAGGAGCAAGGAGTGTGATTCCCGCGTGAACATCTGAGTCTATTGAACTCAGTTGTGCACTATAGAATCAGTTGTCATAGGGAATTGTGAGATTGTATTGATCACTTCGATTGGTCGAGAGAAGCTGATATTCTCCTCATAGTGCTATCTCAGTGGTATTATTGGTATTGGTATCTCGAATACGAAATTTCCCATTCATATTTCTCATCTTCATACCACTCAGTAGAGGCATGCCGATAAGTGCATCTGTATAGAGTGTCTTGGTGTTCGAGAGAGTATCGAAGAAATAGATTCGTCCACTCATGAGAGATCCTGACAGACTCTCATCGAATGTATATCGAGTATGCGGTTTCAAGAGAATTTCTTGTCCTCCTGGAGCCGAGAGCGTCGAATAGTTCAGTCGGGCTGGTAATAACCCCGTATACAGGGAACGCCCAGGAGTGAGTGAGAAATTCTTGCCTGCAGCAAGTGTCGTCACAAGAGCTCCCTCGAGAGAAAATCCATCTTGGTCACTCACAGCATCGAGAACCCTATCGAGAGAATGTGTACTGATACCCCGTATAGATGGTTCAAAAGAAGGGTCATCAATGAGAATATCGACGATATTACGCGGTATAGACTTCTCATCATGGAAAGCGATACGTGTGAGATCCCATTCAGTATAGTGATCGAAGAATTCGAGTCGGTATCCCTTCTCATGACTTCCTGCTCTTGAGAATTCGAGGTTGATCTGACCTGGACTCGACACTACTTCATGGAAGAAATTGGGAGTTTTTGGTACTCAGAGTGGATCAAGATCCGTGATTGTTATCGTTGTATCTTTTTGTGACGATAGTTCCTTCTGATGACTATACTTCACATAGAGAACTCCGTCCATGAGGTAGAGATAGTCCTTATCGCCATCTTCATCGATATCGAGGACATCCACTCATTCCTTCCCATTCATGGGTTCTATGTAGTCAAAAAGTCGTGTCTGAACTCCACTCGGTGTGAGTATGTAGATTCACTCGAGCTTCGGACTATACCCTTGAGTGATCCTCTCTGATGGAAGAGTGATTCCTGCTCCACCATCACTTGCGACGAGTCGATTCATTCGATTTTTGAGAGATATTCCATCCTTCTGGATCCTGTATTCATCAGGATAAGTAGAGGACTTGAGAGAAGTGAGTGGATTGGAAAGCGCCAAGAAGGATTGGTATTTCTCGAGTCTGGTACCTGCGAGATCATTCGCTTGTCCGACATATGTTGCTATAGGAAGATCATTCTCAGAGAGCATGAGATCTGGATGTCGCATACGATCAATGAGTTTTTCGAGTTCTCGGGTCTTTGCTTCTTCAGCCTCAATATAGGAATTCAGGTATCTGGATTGTTGTGATTGATGGGTAGTGATTTCTCGATTGGTATGTTCCAGATCGATTCGTATTTTTTGGAGTGATCGATCGAGGGAGATAGTCGGTTGTCCACTCGTGATGAGTTCACGACGGAAGAACGGGATGAATTGATCTATATCCAGAGTCTCCGTACTATATTCACCGAGAGTCGTGACCAATTCTGTCATATCTTGCCCCGATCCTTCGAGATATTCTCTATTCATGCCCACTTTCACTTTCACCTTTCCTGGTGTATCGATATTCACATCGGGAACTATTTTCGATGGGATCGAACGCCCAAGATCAGTATTGAACTGATTGAGCGGCTTCACGGCACTCCGAACGAACTCTGTGATAAAATCAGATCGCAACTCGAAATTCACATGTGACTGTACTCGAATCTCCTTGAGTCCCTTGATTGAGAGCTGTGGAAATTGCAGATTGAGAAAATCAAATGGAAGTGTCCCTTGACGTGAAGTTCTCTGAGCAATGACATCCCCTGCCTGCCATTCGGGTATCAATATGGATGACTGATAGAGACACTTCACCTTCTGGTAGAGCTTGATGAGATTGGTCACGACTGATATCGCACCGAATATCTTCGGAAGCTTCGGTGGTGGTGGGAGAGGAGGCAGGCTGATACGTGGAAGTGATGGGAGTTCTGGCAGATCAGGAAGGTCAGGAAGCGGTGGGAGAAGGAGTGGAAGTGTTGGAAACTGGAATCCGAGAGTTGGAGCACTGGGAAGTGAGAGAGAGGGAAGATTGGGCAGACGAATCGGTGTCACATTGAACGTGAAGTCTGGAACATCGACTGAGATCGCGAACCTCACGTCTGAGAGATCGAGTACAACATCAGGCCACTTGGGAAAGGTGACAACAGGCAGCGTCGGAATGAGCATAGAGAGGAGCTTGAACTTGAAATAATCAAGCGTATATCGCTGATTCTGGCACACTCCACACTGGGCTTTTGCATCACGAAAGATATCCACAATTGGTTGCCAAGAACTCACTATTGCCTTCATCAGGACATAGAACTCTGCCCACTTCTGGAATCTCACACCATTTTCCTTGAGCCACTTTCCGCTGAACTGCTGGATGGTATTGATATTGCAGAGTGCCCAAGCAGTATATTTCTGTCGCCATGTGACGTATTTCTGGATCTTATCGGGAAAATGGCGATAGCCCTCAAGAGCCTTGAGATTGCGATCGATACTCGATTGGAAGGCTCGAAGATTGGTACTCGTCTTGCTATCCAGACAATTCGCATCTGGCTTTCCATTACACCAGTTTTTCTGTAGGTTCTTGAGTTCTTCACTATATTGATCGAGACTTCGGGCGTACTTGTCGAATTCTTGCGGGAGTATCCAAGGGACATTCACATTCACAGAAGATCGATTGATCCGGAGGAATGGCATTTGTCCGATATACTTATATGCGGACTTGAATGCGTTGGCAGATCCCTGTACAGAGTTGATCGTTTTGGAATTCTCCTTCACCTTCGTATCGAGCCAGTTCTCATAGGACTTTGCTTGTTTCTGGACGGTGGTAGCACCTTCAGACGTTCCATTGGATGATGATTGAGTTTTTTTTGTGAATTGTTCAGCCACATTCGTCTTATCATAGGCTCCTGCCATCTGACTCTTGAGTTCACTCATCGAAGTTTTCTCATTGGCATCAGAGAAAAGCTTACCATATCACTCGGGAGATCCATCGACTCCTGCATTCGGACCAAGATCCGTCGGTGGGATGATGACGAGATTGGGAAGGGTGAAGAGCTTGTTCACGAGCTCATCCGTCTGACGTGCTAACCAATCCATGATAAAATCTGGAAATGCGGCGACACGACGATTGTTCACCTTGATGATATTCCCGATATCAAATGGCTTGCGTGAATCGATCTCAACACTGACACTTCCATCTCCACCACCGCCGACCGTCATGAGTGGTCACCCTTCGAGACTCCGTGGACCGCGTTTCGAGAGATTCGAATAGATACTATTGAGTCGAGTAGTATCCTTGCTCTTGAGATAATCAACGATCGAACTTGTGAG
>JAYTYQ010000130.1:0-1964 GCA_043742285.1 Candidatus Altimarinota bacterium | reverse complement strand
TTTTATCTGTTTCAGATAGAGAAAATGTGAAAACGTTATTTATAGTATTTGCATAGGTTGGATGTCTTGCACCACAGATAATTGCACTTACACTCGAGTTATCCAGAACCCATCGCATAGCTATTTCAGAAATTGTCTTATCGTATCTTCCCCCTATAGCATAGAGTGCCTCCAGAAGTTCTTGGAATAATTTCCAATCTCCCCAATCCATAATTATCCTCATATATTTTCGAATCGATCTATTATCAAGTGGCTCTTCTGGTTCTGGTGCTCTGAGGTATTTCTCAGAAAATAGTCCTCACATAAGAGATCAATATGCATAAAACCCTATATTTCTCGCTCTGGCATGATCAAATAAATATTTCTCAGGTCTACGATCGATGATATTATATTGATTTTGGCTAGTCATTGGTACAAATCCGCATTCTGCTTCTAAAGTTTCAAGAAAACTGAAAGATGAATTCGTGATTCATAATCCTGATATTTTTCCTTCTTTCTGTAATTCTAAAAGAGTAGCTATAGATATCTTATAGGTATCTATAGCATAGTCCCACTGATGGAATTGTACCAGATCTAAGCGAACTCTTCATAGTCTTTGGAGAGATCTTTCTATAAGTAGCCTTGTCCCTCATGATGTTACTTGCCCCTCTTGTATAGCTGATAAGTCGGGTACATGTTTTGTGTGTACACGTGTTTGAGTTCTCTCTGATCAGTTCATTCTAGAAAGAGCTTGTCCTATTGCCTCTTCCACGCCAGTATAAATATCAGCGCAATCGATGGCATTGATACCGTTTTGTATATAGGCATTTATTGTTTCTTGCTGTTTTTGGACTCCTGAATGGCCTTCAGAGAGTTGCCATCCTCATAGTATGATTCTTCCATGGCGGGTTCAATCTCGTAATGTACAATATTCTTTCAACATAGTATGTATGATAAGTTATTATTTATAAGGAGTTTCCTGACGTCTCAGAGTGTCTAAATATACTTTGTTTCGTGCGTGTTATTCGAAAGGTTGCACCACAGTGTACATCGACAGCGGATATCTCAGAATCTGTACTCATCCAGTCATTTGGATGGGTTACTCTTTGTTTCGCAGCGAGTAGTGGTATTATGGCCGCTAGATTATAGAATGAAAATCCTTGTCATGGAGGAAGATATATATTTTCTCATCTTACTTCGAAATAATCTCCTATTTTTGCATCGTAAGTCATATTTTTTCCATCACGGAAACCTATGAGTTCGACACGAAGATCGTAGAGTGAGAAAGAATCACTATGTGTCAGGACATCGGACATATGTTAGAGTAATTTATGGATAATTCGACTTTCATGTTTGAGGAGCTTACTTCACCTGCTCACTGTCGTTACTGAAGTACCGATTTCATGAGCTATATCACGCTGACTCTCTCATAAATGAAGGTGTCTTAAGATTCTTACCCTATCGTATATCTCTTCTACTTCTCAAGGAGTAAGTATATCTAAGAGGAGTTTCTTTATATCAGTTTCTCTTGAAACCATTGAGAATAGGGAGGCAACGGACAAGGCTTTATCATCTAAATGCATATATACTGTATTAGTGTACTAATACAGTATATATAATCTTCTATAAAAGCAAGTTATTTTTTAGCCACGAGCCTTTTTAGTATTGTCAATAATAGCATTTAGATATTCTGGGACATCTGCTGCTCATCATGAACCTCATCATTTCTTTGCCATGACCTCAGGTAAAAATTTTTCTACGTTTGATCTATGATTGATTCGGAATTTTTTTAAAGTATCTATAAGAACACGTATTTTTCCTAGCACAACAGTATCATCACTGTAACGAGAGAGTAGTGATCAATACTGTATGACCACAGATCGAGCTCTAATACCAAATTACAATAATTCCCGTTTGATTTATTAGTGAGTTTATGTAGAATAGGAGTGCGTAAGTACTCCTATTCTTTTTCTTTTGTTGTGTAT
>JAYTYQ010000129.1:0-7414 GCA_043742285.1 Candidatus Altimarinota bacterium | reverse complement strand
ATCAGATTGAGCGTACAGGTTGAGTACACCATCTCACCTCAGATTTTGAGCGCGATCAGCGCAGATTCGAGGAGCTTCTCTTGGAGATGGGCGATTTTTTTCACATTCTTGATATGCCAATTCTCGAGAACATTCCCTCACCGAAATGCTGTCCCTTCTCAACTACATGGAGCATCGAGGAGGATACGATCGAAGATTTCTGCCTCGCGAGCGAAATACTGTCCTGGATAGAGAGTCACTCCGATATTCAGACTGCCCATGCGGTCAAGGTTCTGGAGCAGTTGAGGAATGCGTTCCCGAGTTGGCTCATTCGCGATGATGAAGCTTTTCGGGAAATATTCTGCGAGCTCAGTCGTCTTGCCTCCAGGGCTCGATGCCATATCGAGTATGAGATAGGGTGATTCATCGATATTCTCATTTGCAAGGATATGGACAGGATGAGCAGCCGCGAGTTCTTGAATATAGAAATTCCCAAGGAGGTGATCGAGTGAATAGCCGATCCTTCGTTCCAGTGGATCAAAGTCTACACTCCGATCAATCGCAAATACTGTGGCAATACCTGTTTCTGTCAGAATATATCCATCTCATTCGAGTCGTTTCCGTACAGCATCCACCTTTCATGGCTTGATACGAATGGTCTTGGGAAGTGGCTTTTCGAGAGCTCTGAGAAAATCTTGCAATCTATCTCAGTCCTCTGAAAAGAAGTTCTCCCGAAAATAGTTGATGAATCGATCGTTGATCATATTTGTAGTTTTTTGGGTATGAGAAGATAGGTTGAAATATTTCATATTGCTCTCGTTCATAGAACAATTCTTTTACAATCTGAATTTCAGAGCTGTTTCGCGTTCGATATCGCGTTCCTTCAATACTTGTTTTTTCTCCCATTTTTTTCGACCCTTCACGAGTGCGACTCGGACTTTGATCAGATTCCCTTTTGAGTATATCTCCATCGGAATGAGTGTCGCTCACATTTCTTTGATTTTTGATTCGTAGCGGGCGATCTCGCTTTGCTTCATGAGGAGGTCTCGCTCACGCTTGGGCTCCAGCTTGCGCATACCGCCAGGATACTCAGATATATGCACTCATACGAGAGTCGGATGACTCTTCGTGATGAGTATATAGGATCCACGGAGATTGATACTTCACTTGCGCACACTCTTCACTTCTTCACCGAAGAGCCTGAGACCTGCTTCAAATTCCTCTATCACTTCGTAGTCGAATCGAGCTTTTCTATTGTCAGCGTATGTATGGGATGGACTCGTCGATTTCATGCGCGCATTATATGAAAATGCGAGAAAAAGAAAGTCAGAAATTATATTGTCAAATAATATTAATATGGTAAAATAATATAAATAAAAATAAAATATGTCGCTCCTCCGTATCATCTCTATTCTTCTATTCTTCTTCGCCCTGTCTGTGAGTACGAGTTTCGCTGCAACAGAGAAGGAGTGAGGATGAAATATCAAAATGGAACAGACACCGCATCCACCACATGATCATCACGAGAATGATCATCTCAAATATATCCGCGGTCATGGTACGGATCGAAAAAAGAAGAAAATTGCTAAACTGTATCAACGAGATTAGCTATAGCACCTGAAACACCAGTGAGTACAGTAAATGTTCCACCATTTTTTGTCATATATACTCTCAATGCCTGAAAAAATAAGAAAATAGAAATTCTTCTTAATAATGATTGGGTATCAGATACACTGAGTGTATCAAAAGAAGAGTCTTTTTTTATTGGCATTTCTCATATATAGAAGATTCCACTTTCTTCTACATGGGGTATAAGAGACCGAATCCATTGTACTAGAATGTCATTTTCTAACCTTTCAGATACATTCAGTCCGCGTTTTAATTTTTTACTAAAATTTTTATGTTTAATTTCAGATTTCGAATCAATGAGAGTAATTAATCTTCAACAAGTGCCCGCATCTAAGTCCTTTCATCATGAAATAATTGATAAAAGCTCATCTACAATGGATCCATATAATCAAATATCATTTGTAGTTTCTCTATTGCCACCCATTGTTCGATAAAATAAGGAGATGTCGCGATTGTAGCATATTTTACATGTTTGAGCAAGTGTTGTATGATTCGGATTTTCTTCGATTCTGGAATATGGTCCAGCTCCGGTGCGAATATGTCGAGATCGAGATTGAGCAGGCTATTCTTGGAAGGCAGAGTGTTCATATATTCATCGATCTGATACTCGTTCTCGATGCGTATGATCTTCCCGACAAGTCCAGAAGATAATGCGGGTGCTATATAGTTGCCCACGTTACAAGAGAGATTTGTGAATTCCCAAGCGTACTCTTCATCAGAGAGGGCTCTATCGAGATCAAGAGTATATTCATTGTTCCAGAGATCGGAATGCTCATCGATATGGATGAGCTCGAATCAGGGCTTCATGATGCCTCGCCTCACCGCATCGAGCCAGAAATAGAGAGCGTGGTTATGATTATCAAATATCACCATCTCTTGAGCATGAAGTACTGGATTTCACTGTTTTTCTTCCTGATTTCTCGGAATCTTCATCCTCACGAAATGCCGGAGTCACTGACAACTTCTGAGAACACCATTTTCTATCTCTTCAAATGCTATTGTTTGATCGATCTGCACATCACTTATATCTCCATCAATCAGAGAAGGAATAGTGAGCGTTGGCATGACTCCATATTTTCTCATGCGTTCTTCCCAAGCGAAGGCATTGTTGCCGAGTTTTTCAGTGAGCGTATAGGTTCTTGTATAACACATGAGAAAAATAATTTGACAAATTAGAGAGAGAGAGTATTCTAGTGGAGTCACATATTCTTTTATTTTTTTCTATGACACAATCACCATCCTGAATTCCAGGATCGCAACCACCAAAGACACTTGGAACAATTTTGAATGAAATGACCCAGTATTTCCCTGATCAAAATATGCGCTCGTCTCTTTGTGCCGGAATATGAAGTGATCTCGCATCTTCTACACTCTCGCGTCTTGACTATATAATGCAATTCCCATGACACTTGACTCAGCCACAAATTCTTGCAATGATTGCATGCTACGAGGCATGTCAGAGAGAATTCCAAGCAAGTGAATATCAGTCGAATTCTCCCAATATACAAGTTATCGAACTAAAGATTCAGGGTCTCAGAAAAAAACTTCCGCAATTACCAAATACTTCCCAAACAGTAGGAACCTTACTCAATACGAAATAAAGCTAAGAGTTCCATCTTTGCCTTTTCGATGTCATCATTCACGATCTGTGTATCATAGAGATCCTGTTGTGCGAATTCTCTCATAGCACTCTGGAGTCGTATCTCGAATTGTTCCTCTGACTCTGTTCCACGTCATCGGATACGCTCCTTCATGACTTCTATGGATGGAGGGAGGAGAAATATCGTTATGACCTCGTATCATTCTTCTTCCAGAAGGGGCCTAAGGAGGAGAGCTCACTGGACATCGATGATATAGAGCGGATTCTTTCATGCTCGTATGATCCTCTCGAGCTCACTCTTCGGCGAACCATAATAGTTCGTATGGACGAGTGCATATTCGAGAAATTCATGATTTGCTATCTTCGCTTCGAATTGTTCTCGACTGACGAAATAATATTCTCTCCCATTCTGTTCCGTAGATCTGGCAGGACGTGAAGTAGCGCTCACACTCTCTTCTATATAGGATTCACAGAGAGGCTTCGCAAGATTCCAGATCGTGTTTTTTCCTGCTCCAGCAGGTCATGAAAGGATGAAGACCTTATTTTTATTCATAGTATACGGATTATAGAGAAAATCATCAATTTGCAAGGATGAATTTACTGGATTTTCCACTTCACGATCTCATCCTCTGTGAGAGACGTGATGAAGTCATTTTTCATGAATTTTTTATCGAGGATTCGTGAGAGATGGAGAGTATTTTTTCTCTGGTAGACATCCTCTCTTCTCATGCAGGCAATATCGAGGCATATAGAGACTTTCTCGACTCATTCTGGTATTCTCTGCTCATGAGACTTGATGAATCATTCACGGATCATATATTCAGCAATCGCATGGTATATTGGTCCTGCACCACTCACTCAGGAGATATCTTCCATCATACTCTGATCAGCATTGCCTACCCAGACCCCGATGATTGCATCGTCATGGTATCCGATGGTCCAATTATCATGGAAATCTGTACTTGTTCCTGTTTTCACCGCGAGAGGGATAGAAGTATTGAGTATACTCGAAATACCGAAGGTTCTCGAGCGATTCTTCCCATCAGAGAGGATATCTGCAAGAAGAAAGTTCGTCGCACTTTCCTGAGATACAAGACTGGAGTAGGCATGAACAATATTCTCTAGGGTCACTTCGACCGAACCGAGAGCAATCCCATATCCATAGTATCCTGCATCATGATCGAGAGAGAGTCATGCCTTCCTATATTTCTCATAGATACGACCGATACCGATGCTTTCTGATAGTCGTACAGTTGCACTATTGAGAGAATTCCCGAGTGCTTCCTTCAATCTCATGGGTCCATAGGACTTCGGGATATAGTTCTCTGGGACAAAATTCTTCGCCGTATCTGCGGTCTTGTATACTCTCGTATCATCCATGATGAGGGATTCACCATCAGCACCCTCATCGATCGCGAGAGCATAGATAAATGGCTTCAGCACAGATCAGACAGATCGGCTCTCTTCTATCATATCGATCGCATTCTCTCTGGAAGTGACAGAACGATTCCCGATATAGGCAAGAATGTGCGATCTCAATGGATCATATATGTATATGGAACCATTATGGACATTCATCTTTTCGAGAGGTGATATGATACCCTCTAGGGTATCACGAGCAAATACTGAGAGACTCATATCGATAGATGTTGTGAGAGTCATGAGGTTCGAATGACAGATCGTATCAGGTATTGTCAATAAGAATTCATGGAGAGTATTGTCTCTTCCAGCACAATAGTTCTCTTTCTCAGATGCGATACGATTCGTGAGATGGGGAAAGAGATTGATCCCTGTTTTTCGTATTTTTCGATCGAGGCTTCCTGTGAATGTATGATCATAGAGCTTCTGATCTATTCTCTTGGCATACTCAACTCCATCCCTACCGATGTTCGGACTATGGATTCGAGTGATGATCTCGACGATCTCTTGTTCACTCAGATTCTCGGGATTCTTCCCACCGAAATAGACATCGACTGCACTCTGGATTCCATAGAGTCCATTGCCCATATAGACAGAGTTGAGGTATTTCCTCAATAGTATATCTTTGTCGTATTTCAATGAGATGATGAATCCATGGTAGGATTCAATGTTTTTCTGAGAGAGAGATCTGTCAGCTGTGAGATAATAGAGATTCTTCACATACTGCTCAGGAATCGTTGAGCCTCATCTCACGATTCATCCAGCTGCAATATTCTCCTTCAGAGCTCATATCTTGCCTATGATATCGAGACCCCAGTGTTCATAATAACGATTGTCCTCGATAGCGATGATAGCCTTCACTAGTCGAGTATCAAGAGATCATCGATACTCTACATTGTATCATCAAGGGAGTGCGGTATCTGTGAGGATCTGTCCATGTTGGTCAAGGAGAGTGATATGTCCGATATTTTCGAGCTGAGGTGCGTCGGCGAAATACAATAGGAGAGTCATATACCCGAGAAATACGGTCAGAATGATCAGTAGAGTGATGAGGATGCGTCTCATAGAGGAAGAAAATTGGTAGGGGAAGCTGGTAGTTATTGGGAGAGGGTTTTTATAAGCATCCTTCGGTGTGTCATCTCGACATAGTGCCAAAGGTCCGCCGTGGCGGAAGAGATTTTGCTCTGGGAAAAAATATCTCCACCATTCAGTTTGATAGTTTCATATTACTGTGAGTATATGGAGAATGGAACGTTGTGAAAATTTTTATTTGACAACATGATTTTTTCTATATAGTGATCTCACTTCTATCGCAGACCGTAGGTTCCTTTTTGGATAAAAATAGCCTACCGAGATGGACAACAAAAGTTACAAGTTCAGAAATTATATGTTTTGATTTTTCATAACTCATAATTAATAGCTCAATAATTCTTGAAGTTCGTGCGACATGCGCGATTTTTTCGCATTTCGTCAGAAGTTCTAAATTTTAGAAATATATGCATTTGTAATAGTTTTTAGTTTTTAGTTTTTAGTTCTCTAATTCAATATCATTATGGCAGTATCACGCGCAAAAAAAAGTGAACAACTCGCTGCTCTCGAAGCTCACCTCAAGGAAGCTACGAGTGTCGCATTCACATCCAATCAGAAAGTCACCGTTCTCGAAGTATCAGCGCTCAAGAAGGATCTCAGAGCACAAAATGCGCTCTATGTCACTGCGAAGAAGACTCTGATGCGTATCGCATTCCAGAATGTCTATGGAGTAGCACTCGACCTCGAAACCCTTCCTGGTCAAGTCTCTCTCGTTATCGGTAAGGGCGATGCGATCGCTCCATTCGGAGTTGCGAATAAGTATGCCAATGATTGGAAGAAAGAAGAAAAAATGGTCTTCGTAGGAGGCTATATGGAAGGTCGTCTCATGGATGCAAAGGAAACAAAAAAACTCGCAACACTGCCATCTCGTGAAGTTCTCCTCGCGAAACTCCTTGGTTCTATGATGTCTCCACTCTCTGGATTGGTACGATTCTTCGACGCAGCAGGGAAGGATCTCGCCGCAAAGGGTCTCACCAAGGTCGGCGATCTCACCTCCTCGCTTCCATTAACAGATGAGATAAAAGGAGAAGTTCCTGCACCTCTCGTAGAAGCTCAAAAGGCGGAAGCTCCAGTAGAATCGACTCCAGTAGAAGGAGAAGTTCCTGCGACTGAGACTCCTGTCGAAGCAGCAAAATCGGAATAATTCTCATTTCACATCCTGTTTCTCTTCATCCAGAGACAGGTGCGAGGTGAGAATCTCGATCAAGTATATTTATTTTTTTATTTTTGCTATTATGGCTGAATTATCCAAGAATGGTGAGAAGATCCTCGAACTCGTCGAAGGACTCACAATCGTAGAACTCGCTGATCTCGTCTCTGCAATGGAGGAGAAGTTCGGAGTCTCTGCTGCTGCTCCCGTTGCTGCTGTTGGTGCTGCTGCAGGTGGTCCTGCTGCTGACGAAGAGAAGACATCCTTCGACGTCGTCATGACTTCTGCAGGAGGTGCGAAGATCGCGGTGATCAAGGTGATCCGTGAGATCACGGGTCTCGGTCTCGCTGAAGCGAAGGCTCTCGCAGACAATGGAGGGGATATCAAGAAGGGTATCAAGAAGGATGAGGCTGATAAGATCAAGACTCAACTCTCTGATGCTGGTGCTACTGTCGAGATCAAGTAATTCCTTTCTGTATCTTAAATAGAGGATCTCTCCATAAAATCCCCCTAATCAGCAATGATCTGGGGGATTTTTTATTCGAAAA
>JAYTYQ010000128.1:0-6474 GCA_043742285.1 Candidatus Altimarinota bacterium | reverse complement strand
AACGATCTCCGATTTGAGGATCTTGATTCTCTGAGCAGAGGAGTTCCTCGGTGTGACGACTGGAAGTATGACGACTGGAATATCATTGCTCGTCATGATGGGCATCCGTCGTGCTTCACCCGAGACTGTACTGGACTGGGCACCGACAGGAAGTGTTGTAGTCATCGTGAACATCATGAGTACAAGAAGTGATATAGAAAAAATGGTTTTCATAGAGGAAAGATAAGAAATATACACGACTGAGTATATGTCGATAGAGAACAAAATCAAGAGTGATGGCAGGTATTTCGCTCATCGGAGTTGCATGTAGGATTTTTTTATATATATTTGAAAATATTTATTGTCTTACTTTCTTTTTCATGGCATTTCTCGATCCTGATATCATCGAATCTGTGATCCCTTGGGTACAAGAAAAAATCCGATACTGCTACGACACCATAGATAGTGATGAGTATGATAGCTTCGATCCGAATGATGTGATGATATTCGAATCTTTCATCCTTCCCGAGCTTGTCGAACACCGATTGAGCGGTATAGAAAGTGATAATCTTCTACAGAAATGATATGGCTTCATCGTCGCGAATATTGCTACTATTATCCAATCGCGAGAACAAATGAGCAATGAAACAAGAGGAAAACTCATCAGAATTTGATATGAATGGGAATGTGGCAAACTTCTCTCGTATATCCATGGGATACCATCCGATGTATCGCTTCTCAAAAGTCAGAAATATATCACCTTCATGATCGATCAGCTCCACCGACTCAATACTATTCATCATGGAGACTCGTACAATGGGATAGAATAGACACAATGTCTTTGTTTATTTTTCTCCTCTTGGAGGACTCATCAGGATTTTTCTGCAAGTCTTCTACTTCATGTATTCTCAGGATGAAGTGAATGAACAAGAAATAGAAAATCAGTATGATCTCTTGCCCACGAGATCAGTGCCTCATAGACTTCAGTCGCATATCCCCTCCCTTGCTCATCTTCTCGTATCCAGATACCGATATTGAGCTCTCCTGTTTCGAGCTCTTCTTCGTAGGTCGGAATTTTCGGTACGATGTAGAAATCACGATTCGCTTTCGAGAACTCTCTCTGAAGCTCATGAATATCGACTCGTCCATCCATCGAGAATGGGACGAGAATACCCCGAACGGTTTCGATGCGGGAAGTCGGGAGATGGGGATAGGGATTAAGGAGGAAGGGCATAGCTTAGCTGATATCGAAAGTTTCAAATTCTTTCCTCTGAAAACAGATTTCTGCCTTCTGCATAGGAATATCTATATCAAAATCTTCTCTGATGTTCCATCCGAGCCTCGATTCCTTTTTGAGGAGAAGAATAGGTACATAATAGGGGTCGGGGTATCGAGCCACTAGTATTCTGATACTTTTTCACTTCAGATATCACTTGAGCACGACGAATTTCTCATGCTCTTGGAGAACGAAAATATTGGTGTCGAGACCTCGATGATACTTTCCGATAAGCATAATGATCTCATCCAAAATCGACTGATCGAATCACTTCAACTCCTTTCGGAAAACATTTGTGATTATAATCATGCTGATTTTATAGCCTTATAGAGTGATACTGATGCTCTCTTTGCTTTTGGACTCGAGAGCGATTTTCGAAGTATTTCATCCATTGTCTCCTCGCTGACGTACATTTGTACTCAGGCAGGATTCCTCGTATAAGACTCGATAAACATAGTGACGAGGAGATTCATAGAAAGTCCTTGTGCACTGGCTTTTGTTTCGAAGTCTTTTTTGAGTTCTGTAGGTATACGAGTGAGGAGCTGTGAAGTCATAGAAAAAAGTAAAATGATATATACGAATATTATATATCATTTTGATATCATTGCAAAATTATTTTGAGATTTCTACGCGGGAAGTCGTGAGATCGAGATGGGGATCGAGAAGGAAGGGTATAGGATTATCGTATCTTTTCAGTTATCTTTTTGAATTTTTCTATATCAATAGTTACCTTGATTATACTTGAATCCTCAATATAAGCTTTATAGTGAGCTCAGTTGAATAGGACCAAAATAGTTCCTGTCATGCTGAACTTGTTTCAGCATCTAGATACCATTATTTCGTGACAAGCACGAAATAATAATCAAGTTAAAATACTATATGAAGGAATATTGTTGAACAGACCAATGAGTATGTACTTTTGTTATTTGCTCCTATTGGTTTTTTGAAATTCACAATACAAACGAGAAGATTCATTTCTAATCTCATTACATCTACCTGCTATGCGTGCATTTTCTTTATCGAGGAGAATAATATAAGACTGAAGTGCAAGAGATTCATCTCTATTCTCTGAACTCGTAAACTCCATATTTTTCTTATAATTTTCAAAATTCTCTTTAAATTCCTTGGATACCAGACTACCATCTTGGAGCGTATAAGGCTCAATTGCTTGAATATTTTCGGATAACTTGGCTATATCTGGGGTAGCTATCACAATGGCACCTATTGTCTGTGCTATGCTTTGTGTCATTGTGTTTGCTACTATCGTACTGGGTACACCATTATTGGTCATCAATAGAGTATTTTGAGGTGTATTCTCAAAAATTTCTTCATAAGATTTTACTTGAGACTGTACCTCAACGGGTAGACCTGGAATTTCAGATATCTTCAGTTTTGGATTTTTTTTCTGTTGCTCTTGTATGAGGATTCGATATGGTAGAAGTATTTTTTGATATTCTCATAAGGGTTTCCCTTGAGCGACGATGATACTCTGAATCACATCTTTTGGAATTCAAGTGGTTTGAGCAATAGATACTAAGGTTCATATGGTTTGATGTACTGCTTCTGCGATTTCTGGCTTGGTTTGTTGCATTATCACTGCTGATTGAGAGACAGTATTTTGCAGATGATTACTCGTCTTTTGGGTCAATACTTGAGCCGTTTCCATACCATAAGAAGTCGTCCCACTCTCTGTGAGTTGGATTGGTATTTCTGTATTTCATGGCTTTGTGACGGGTTGAGTTGGAGATTGTCCACATGCTGAGAGGAGAAATATAGGGAGAAATATGAGAAAAACTGAAGACTTCATAGGGGGTAAGATTAAGGATTATTGACTGATAATGTCATTTTTTAGTACCCCATTTGTATCAATATAGAGCTTGTGGAGCTTTCCATCCTGTCACCTCATTTCTATGACATTGCTGATATTGATAGTTTTGACGTAGAGTTTTTCGGTGGTAATGCGTATCCCATTATCAATGAGTATATCCTTGATTCAGAAAGTGTCCGTAAATATAACAGCAATGGTCGGGGTTGTGGGTTCTGAAAAAGAAAATGAGAGGGTAGGATTCAGCGTCGAACTCTTCGGATCGATGAATACATATATTTTTGTATTCTGGAGTACGCCCGTCGCACCTGTAGCGCTGACGAGTCAAGATTGAGGAAGCAAGAGATCATATGATGCCGTCCGAATCTTGGAATACACTCCATTACGGAAAATCGGTGTATCTGCGGTATAGAGGATAAATCCTTCTGCCTGACGCGGTGTTGCCATGATTACAGTTGTATTGAGATAATTTCCTGCCAAGAAGTCTTCAAAAGTATTGATGATACGAGATGAAATCGAAGCATCTCATCTACGATCCCGAAAGCTCATTGCTGTTTTTGTCCATCAACTTATGTAAGAGTCAGTCATATAGAGACCATAGGTGGGATGAATACCGAGTGTAGTCTCTGTCCAGGAGGCACCCCCTACATATTTTCTTGAAGTAACTCCTCCACCTGGTGCTATCTTGAGGACTATCTGATCGAGAACGTTACCGCCTACCGTAGAATATAGCGTGCCTTGAAAATAGACATATATGGTTCCATTAGCGAGTGTGTATGAGGCGGTATCTGGTCGGTGATATCAGAAATCAGGAATTCCCACCATACTCGGCTCCGTCATATAGCTACTCACTCGACTGAGGAGCGTGAGTACGCCAGCATCATAGGTATAGAGCAGATAGTTGTAGACGAATTTCCTAGTGGCAGTAGTCGCGTCAATGGTATATCCAAAGACATAGGGTACGAGGATACGATTATCCGAGAGAATACGAATGGGTGCATCACCCAGATCTGTCGGATTTCCATAGGTAGGATCAATCCGATTCGGGGCGGTAGCGATATCACTCCGAATAGTCGTCAGATACCCCGGGGGGAGAGTCTTCCATAGGGAAATAGCCTCTGTCGCTGAATCATATCGATAGATACTATTTCCATCTTGTATATATCCTATGATCTTTCCAGTGGTATCGAGCGTGGTCTGACTCATAGTCGCTAAACGAGTACCGTTTATATTTTGTATAGAATTCGGTGCTGATAGTGCAGCCACTCATTCCACTTGACGGGTAATGCCATCAGATGGAAGGGTGAGTGTCATACTGTTCCACTGTGGTCATATACCATATCGGTTCGAGTATGAGTCCGTCTTCAGTTTTGTGGTGCTGACCCAGCGAGTACTCGTGACTCGTTTTCAGAGGATAGAGGCATCATATGGTATATAGGTGGTCACATCCAGTGCAATATTCGACCCACCGATATTGAGGGTATTTGCATTGATGATGCTCTTGAAATACGTGAGCTTATCAGGAACACCAGCAAATCTCCCAATCCAAAAGCTCATAAGTGGCCTATCCCAGTAATAGCGATCAACTACTAGGATCTCATTTTTGCTAGGAAAAAAGAAGGGCTTATAGATATTGGCATAATAACTAGCGGACACATCTATGGAATATGTATTCGCTGACTCACTCATCCCTGTTGACCAATTGTATCTGAGTGGGAGGGTATTCTCATACGAAACATTGAGAGAGTTGAGGTCGATATGATAGAGAATATTCGAAGAAATAGACTTGCCAGAGTCTATACGAGGGAACCAACAACTCTGTGTATCATGCAGATAGAGGATATCTCCTTGGAGATAAGTTTGCAGAGTGCTACCATGATTCGAACAATATATACTATAATCCGTGGTTGGTCCTGTCTTCTGGAAGTATCGGGCATCACTCCAGTTCCAGAAATTCGTGGCATTCAGTTGACTTGTTATAGTATTATTGAGTTTAATACGACTGATAGTACCATTATTCTGCACTTGATGTAGGTAGATCTCCCCCGTGGGTGACATACAGACGATCATTTTTTTGGCACTTATATAGTTACAATCGTGATTTGGGAGTCCGGTAATATCGATGACCTTGTCGAGAGTATGTGTAGCAGGATCAAGCGTGGTAATATCCTTGAGGAGGTAGTATTGTCACGATGCGGTGGATATCACAAAATTATCTTCACTGCTTCAGACTAATGTCTGCGCACGATCACCCGTATTATCAAGAAATGCCGGACGATACTCCATATTGGTCAGACTCATATTCCTATAGTCTCACTCTGTACTGTAGAAGTAATACAGGGCTGTATATTCACCATTATATCCTGGGCGGAGTCCCACCAGTGATCCATCAGACTCATACAGCAGATACGGTATAGAATTGTGTGAAATCTGTCCGTTAAAACTTCCGAGAATCTGAGGCTTGATATATTTGATTCATCAAAACTTAAAGAATGGAAGATTGGATTCACGAGACATCCACGGTACATTGGTCTGATCAGTAAAGCCAAGCGTACCACCGAGAATAAGATTGCCTCCTATATTTGTATTGCCTGAAAGGGTTGTATTGCCATTCACGGTCAATGTTTGACGAATGGTCATATTTCCAGAAATATTAGTATCACCATTGACGTCAAGCTTGTAGGATGGAGTCGTGGTTCAGATACCGACGTTGCCTCTATCATCAGCAAGTAAAACATTTCCCGCTTCACTCCGGATACGAAGACCTGTCTGATCATTTGTTCCTTGAATATATCCATTCGTACCATCGGTACTCAAAACGATCGCATCCCATGGTGCTGCAGGATTGGAATAAATACGTGTAGTTCCAGCAACATCCAGTTTTGCTCCTGGAGTCGTGGTTCCGATTCCGACGTTGCCGTTGAAAGACGTCTCATATGTGGTAGGATTGAATGATGCGACATAGTCATTGTAGTCTTTTCCTATCCAGAGGGATGAGAGTGCATTATCAGTTCCAAGTCCTCAGAATCCACCGAGACGAGAGAGTCCATCCTGAGTCGTGAATCCATATCTTCGAGCCCATCATCATCATCCAGGTCATACGGCCGTGATACCAGCACCATAGATAGGTGCATTGTATCCTATACGAAATCGACCTTCTACATCGAGCTTGGCTCATGGTGCATTCGTTCAGATACCGACATTGCCATTCGATGCCTGAATGGTGAAGGATTTGGTATAGTCTTGATTGGGTGCGATAGTGAAAAATCCTGGTGCAGATCCATCACTGAGAATGTCCCAAGTGCCAGTACCTGTAAAAGGTTGTCGCAGACGTATTCCATCATTCCATCCATTTCATGATTGATTGATCGTGAGCTTTGCATCAGGTAGGGCT
>JAYTYQ010000127.1:0-2923 GCA_043742285.1 Candidatus Altimarinota bacterium | reverse complement strand
TATCGGGACGATACCATGGAGAGTAACTCAAGGGACAAGCTCATCCGCTACCTTCACAACGATGAGAGAGATCACGAATGAGAAGGCTCAGAGGGTGATGATTCGTATAGGAAACGAGAGAATCCTCAGTATTGTTCCGAGGAAGAGGTTCACAAGTCCGAGTATGGTTGCAAATATGAGAGCTGAAGTATATCAGTTCTGGATCTCTATCCCATCGATATACCCAGATCGCGATATCCAGTAGATGACTCCGGCTGAGACGAGGAATTGGAAGATAGAGTACATAGAAGTTGGATGTTGGAAATTTGACGTTTGAAGTTCGGAGCTTGGCGTTTGACTCTCCCCCTTGTAGGAGCCTCGGAGTTGGGAGCTTTGGAATTGGGAGCCTCGGATTTGGGAGGTATCGCCCCCCCTGATAAGGGGGGAATGGGGCTTTGGTTCTGGGAAATAGTGTCGGAAAGGAACGGGATGAAGAGTCACTGGAACACTATTGGAAGACGTTTACAGCATGACTCATTACGTGAGAGAATACAAGAACAGAATGGGAAGTTCCAATACTGTGGATGAATTTTGGATATAGGAATGATAGTGATTATTCCTATTCTTCAATTGATTATATGAATTTCTGATATTTTTGGAAAAAGAGTTTCAATATTTTGCATTTTTTTTTGTATTCTGCTAGACTTCATCTGTTCATAACTTTTTCACTATGTGACTTTTCGAAAATCTCTTCCTCGATAAAGATACCCCGATGATGATCAATACGGGGGATGTGAACCTCAAGGATATACCTACAGCTACACCAGCATGAGGATGATGATGATGAGGTGGTACACAAGGTGCATGATCGAGCGGATGAGTCACTCAATGAGGAGGCACTTCCCAATGAGGCGCTACTTCATGAGATCAGAAAGTCATCCCATCTATCACACTTACGTCCGTCAATTCACCGACAGTAATGGCAATATCTGATGTTCCTGCATCAAGCGGACTCATCATATGAGAAAGTTCGAATACAATAGATGCTCCAATGTCATTCGATATTGGAGGAGATATCCTCTATGCAGATGCAGTCACCACTCCTCCAGTTTTCATGATAACTGAGAATCCCATTACTTCTTCCAATGAATCCTTATTCATCGTCAATGGCGTTCCATGAATGGGGATAGTGGATCCTCTCACACCTCTCGAATGAACTATTATCGCTTCAGCTGGAGTCAATGATCTTCCTCTAGAGCCATCTATCGTCGTAGAATCAGTACAGGAATCGGGATCACCGCTCATCATCGAATCGACCCCATCAGAAATGCCAAAAGTCGAAATACAAGCTTCATCGGTCATATCCACCGAGAGTCCCCTCATGAATCTCATGTCGTGATTCGATACCATCACTGCTCCTACTGAATCTCTCACTCCTAATTCTCAAGTTATGTCTCCTCCAATCCCTCCTGTGATCGATATGGCCTCTGCTCAGCCGACGGATGCACTCTTCTCACTCATGGATACAGCTTCCGGACCTACGATTCCTACTCCAATAGTGCAGACAAAAACGAATATTTCGACTGAGACACCTATCATTCTCATACCAGATACTCCTATCACTCCCATTATGGTGGCTACAGAAGAGGCGTCTCCACTTCTCTCAGAAATAGAATCTACTGTCACTGAAGCCCTCAAACAAGAGGATGATCATCCGATGAGTAGTGTCGGTAAAGAACTGGCTCGCATGACACGATCTCCAAGGCTTCAGGGAAAGCTCATCGGATTCATCTCGGGTCTTGAAGAACTCAGCAAAGAGGAAGAACTCCTCAAAAATGAGAAGCGCAAACAGATCGAATCATACAAAATCCGAATCTCAGAACTCAAGGCTGAATATGAGACTCGTATCCATGCACTCGAGCTCGAAGAACAGAATCTCATGGAACAGATCGTCACCATGGATGAGGAACGCGAACATATCACACAAGTGATCGATGGATTCAAGCGCGAACTTGAGGTGGTCTAAAATGGGAATCGGAGTTGATTCACCCAACAAATCTCATATGATACAGACCATGAAGTCCAAAAATATCCTCTTTCTTTTTCTTTTCCTCACGCTCACTCTCGGGTTTTTCTCGGGGGCTTTTGCGGCCTTATCGAGTGATGCGGATATCATTCGAAATGTTTCTATTGAAGTCAGGTGAACTACGGGAATTGATCCTATCGATCTCGTTCAGGGTCTCGGATTCAAGATCCTCACCATTGCGAAGATTGTGATATCAGGACTCGCCCTCATCTACCTCGTGATGATAGGGGTCTATATGGTGGTATTTTCTGAGAATGAGGAACGTATCAAGACACAGAGGAAGCAGATATTTTATTCACTCCTTGGGTTCTTATTTTTGAATATTCCTGGCGTCGTCTATCAGATATTTTTCGCGACACCCAAGAATCATATAGCTATCTGAGAAGATCCTGCATCATGATGGTCATCGATTCTCGGATGAATTTTCTGGGATCAGGCGATTATGGATGGATTTTTCGCGAATCTTATCGGGTTTTTTCAGGTCTTTGTCTTCGCGATTGCAGTCACGATGTTCACTTGGGGATTCTTCCGGTTGATCCTCTCATGAGGGGATGAAGAAGTACAGAAAAAAGCCAAAAATCGAGTTCTCTACGGGACACTTGCACTCATATTTATGGCATTTGTGCGATTCTGGGGAGTTGTTATTTCATCTGGAGATTTCGCTGGGAACTTCTCGACATTCGCGGGCAAGTTCTTCGGTCTTGCGCTTCTCTTTGCGGGCCCGATTGCCGTATTTTTTCTCATATGGGGTGCCTACTACTATATCGCATCAGGAGGGGATGAGGAACGTACCAAGAAGTGAAAATCCATCATCCTCAATACCTTCATCGCATCCCTCATCCTTCTCGCTTCCTATAG
>JAYTYQ010000126.1:0-1021 GCA_043742285.1 Candidatus Altimarinota bacterium | reverse complement strand
TTGTATATATACCTATAAAATTCCCTCCAGTGTATCGCAGTGGTATGAATATTGCGTTTTTAGTCTTGTCATATTCTGGGGTGAGATTCTTGTATTGCTCTCATGATAGTCCTGATATTGTAACCTTCGGCATTGTCGAAACAAGGGCTTCAAAATCATCAGGCTTCACAACAGGAGCAACAGGAGCAACAGTAGCAGCAAGAGCAGTTACCGTAGCATTTTGTATATATTTTATATCGAGAAGGAAGACTGCGGCAAGATGTGGCCACTCATTCACGCTCTGACCATGCTCAAGCATCCGTTGAGTCTCTGCGATGATTGTATCTCTATTAAAAAATTCTGTATTCTCAGCAAAATATTTCTCACACTGACTTGTCACAGAGGCAGGATTCACATTCTTGATACGATGCTCGATCTGAGTGAGTTCATATTTCTTCTGCTTGATCGTATGCTCTGATACTCTGTTTGGATCAGCTTTTCGAGCAGTTTCATGGATCGTGATATCCTTTCTGAGCAGAGCAGCATCTGCATAGAGTTGCATCTGGAACTTATTTGCCTTGATCGAGCGGGTAGGTGCTTCGAGTGACATATAAATAGAGATAAATAATAAATGTAAAAGTAGGATAGCAGATTCTTATCTGAAACGCAAATTATGGAGTTTTTTTGTTCTGGGCATCGATACTCTTCGCGACTTTTCTGAAAATGCAAAAAATGAATTACTTGTTTGGAAGGACTGCAAGATCTATGGCTATAGATCTGGATCAGAGTGATCGATTATCAAGTGCCTAGGAAGACATCTTCACATTATCACGAAATAAGTAAAATGTCAATAAATTATATTGACAAAGTATAAAATACTTATGAAAAATCCCCAACTTGGGGAGAGTGGGGGATTCTATGTAGAGAGGGGTCTATCTACTCTGTGAGAAATGGTATATACCCCTCTCTCGTGATCTCAGAGAATGGTATATCTCCATAGAGTGATCTGAACTCAGATGGAAGTCTCGACTTCTGTGGTCTC
>JAYTYQ010000125.1:0-3312 GCA_043742285.1 Candidatus Altimarinota bacterium | reverse complement strand
CTCAACATATACCGAAATGGGCTCGATGGGAAGGTATAATTTCCTCACTGCGAAATATCTGGTCTCTCTCGAGACACAGAGATCAGAGTATCATCGAACTTGCGATCCGAGAAGCACTCACACGTCAGCCGAAATCTCGGGACTTTCGATGAGCATTCTGAGCCTTCCTCTTGGATTATGAATATATCTTTCTCACGAACCTCGCTGCAGCACAAGCACTTGGGAAGCTCAAGAAATTGATCGGTAAGCATCAGGATATCCTCTCAGATCTCCTTATCCTCGGTCAGGGATTCGAGACGGCAGCTGGAGATATCATGATTCCTGAGTGACTCATCGGAAATTCTCTCGAAGTAGCGGATGAGAGCCCATTTTTTCATACCCTCTCGAGTCGACTCTCGTCTGAACAGAGCCAGTTACTCTATGCTCGGTTCCCGAAGTGGAAACAAGAATTGTTGCAGAAAACACTCCAAGAGACGTCTCGATGGATGCGACTGCGTGAGTACGGACGTGTTCTCATGGTGAAGAATCTCACAGAACTCAGGAAGCGGCTCCTCCTCATAGCAGTCCGCAGTTCACTCCAAAATACTCGGGATATATATTTCGCCTCTCTCGAGGAGATATTCACCATATCGTTCCTACCGATAGAGCTCGCCACACGCAAGAAGGACTATGAGAAATGGAATGCATTCACTTTCCCACAGAAGATCGAACGATACTATCGAGAAACGTGAGCAAAATCCTCTCTCTGAATCTCATCATGAACCGCTCAGGGTACGCTCGTAGATCTGGATACGATAACGTCGACAGTCCGTCCAAGGATCCTCTTGACGGATGCACTCACGCCCGAACTCTATGAGCACTTTGCTACTATCGATGGGATCATCTCGCGCAGTGGTGGATACCTCTCTCACCTCTCGATCCTTGCACGTGAGTCTGGATTACCGATCGTTGTTCTTAGGAATCATCAGAAGCTCACCCTTGGCGGAGAATATACGATCGATGGGGCGAGTGGGGAAGTGAGGGAAGTGTAGGAGTTGGTAGAGCAGGTAGGTATTGGCAGGGAGAGAAATGAGTACTTTCAGGTACTATTTCTTTGTTATATCTTCTATGTTTTGTTGTTATCCGCCGTGTCGGATTCTCTCTTGAAGATGGGGAACCTCATCCTGAAGCGTATACATTGACAATATTCAGAAAACATTTGACTTCTTCTTCTTCTTCTTCTGCATCATCAGAGAATCTATCGAGAGATCACTCGGTAGATCTCTCCGACGGGAGAGTTTTGGAAACTAGAGGGGTTTTATCCCCTCGAGGAGGAGTCATGCAAGGTACAAACTTGGGGGAGTCTCACCTCCCCCGTTGGGTTCTTTGGCTCATATCCGGCGCTCCTGAGCGCCGGAACCTGGTGGCTCGTTCTGGTTGCTTGGGCACCGTGCCCAAGCAACCAAGCGGCCATAAGCCGACCACCAAGGTGATGGCTGCCACTGAGGCGTTCGTGCCTCGGTGGCGTCTAAATTGGGTGGCGGACACGTTCCGTCACCCGGGTCCGATGAATCGTCGCCGTCGCCATGCTCCCCTGTCGCTTCAGAACAAGCGGCAGGGAAAGCAACGTCGTGGCTGGGGCTTCAATGGACGGGACGCGTTGATGCAGCGCGCTGAGAAGCGTTGTTGTTCGACCAAGGCATTCCGCCCCGTGCGCGGAACGTTGCGCGACGCGCACTCCGCGTCGCCAATGTCGGTAACGCTGGTGCGTTGCACTCGGCGCATCGCTGAAGGGAGGGAGGGGGTAGTACTTGCAATACGCTACACCCTCCCAGTCCAAATACCAAAAGAAAAACAAGAAGGATTGGTGCATTTCGAAAGCGTCTATTGGACTCTTCCGAAATGCTGTCATAGCCTCAAAAAAAGCAAAGAGCCCTCACAAGGGGCTCTTTCATATTATAGTGAACTCAGTTGAATAGCACCAAAATAGTTCCTGTCATGCTGAACTTGTTTCAGCATCTAGATAACAAGATTCCGTGACAAGCACGGAATGACAATCAAGTTAAAATACTATACCTGTTCGCATCAGTATTGTTTATCTCTTCTTTCGTTTTTGTCATCCTCGAAGAGGATCTCTCCCTGAAGCATGAGTCATACGATCAGATTCTCGCAAGCAAGAATGACAAAGATACTGACTCGAGATATCTCAGCATAGGTCAAGTCTACTCAGCTGAATAGAACCAAAAAAGTTCCTGTCATGCTGAACGTGTTTCAGCATCATCATACTGAGATTCCGTGACAAGCACAGAATGACAATCACCTGAGAAAACCATCATATCCCTACTTGATCCATCCTTCCACAATATCCTCGAGTGTCTTCGTGAGCTCTTCAGGGTCATGACGGACATAATCACCAACGGTATTCACGAGGTCTCGTTCGATGACTTTGTATTTTTTTCCTATGAACAGTGATGGATCTCTGATCTTTAGCGGTTTTTTATTTTCCTCGATTTTGTACTTTGTGACGATCTCATCAGAGATGACTCAATTATTGACGATGACATAGTCGAGTTTCCCGGGATCGATATATTTTTCTATGGTGTTCACGAAGTCAATCACCTCCATATTGGTTGTCTCGCCACGTTTGGTCATAGCGTTGCAGATATAGATGAGCTTCGCATCAGTTGCATCGAGAACTTCACGCATTCCTTGACAGAGGAGGTTGGGAACGATGGTGGTGTAGAGGTCGCCTGGTCCGATGATGATATAATCCGCATTCATGAGCGCCTCACGGGCGCGAGGATTGATATTACCGACATTACCTACGAGCCAGGCATCAGTGATATTCTGATCCAGATTATGTGAGCGTGCGAAGTTATTTTTCTCGGATACATCGATATACTTCTCTCCGATGATCTCAGTACCATCCTCGAATCTGACACCGAGATGGATATCTTCGAGTGTGACGGGGATGACTCTCCCCTGAACATCGAACATGTCACAGAGCGCCTCTACTCATTTCTCATAGTCCTTCTCGATATCGACAAGGGCTGTGAGGAGGATATTCCCGATCTTATTGCCCCCGATCACTCACTCTTCGTCGAATCGGTATTCGAAAAGTTTACGCACTTTTGTCGTATCTTTTGCCAGGGCTGTGATGGCTCCACGGATATCACCAGGAGGAAGGATACCATACTTATCTCGGATCTCTCCTGTCTTTCCTCCACTATCCGCTACCGATACAATCGAAGCGATATTGTATTCTCTATGTTTCTTGAGTCATGTCAGAACATTGAAGTTCCCAGTTCCTCATCCGATAGTGACGATGTTCAT
>JAYTYQ010000124.1:0-1417 GCA_043742285.1 Candidatus Altimarinota bacterium | reverse complement strand
ATACACAACAAAAGAAAAAGAATAGGAGTACTTACGCACTCCTATTCTACATAAACTCACTAATAAATCAAACGGGAATTATTGTAATTTGGTATTAGAAGCTGGACATGTTACAGGGTTAGCACCTAGAAATCCTCATCATCATCAGTAAGTACAGCTACAATATGGTTCTCGTCATGCACCGTTACAATCATTTGCTAATGATCCAGCTTGACATTTATATGTCAATGAATGTGGTCATGTACATAATCCACCAGAACATAGGGAAAGAGCATCTATCTGAGCCTGTGTTTTATACTTGACGGGCTTTCCTGCGCAACTATTATACACACTCGCTCATTGCGCTAGTACATTACTTTGCCAGTATTCATCATATCAGGCAATCCCATCAATATCCACGCCAATAAGTTCAGCATTCCCATATGGATAACCTACACACATATCAGCGGTAAATTCTCCTGCACTTGGACTTTTGCACACAGATGGAGTGTTAGGACAAATGACAGAAGCATCTATGTCACATCATCAGAAATGAGCAAATTCTTCTGTATCCAATATAAAACTTCCTGTCACGAGAGGACCAGCGAGATTTTGACTTTTATAATATCAGCCTACAGTAGTTTTTGCAGCATCAAATTTTCAACACGTATTAGCCCATGCGTTGTGACCATCTGCAATCACTTGATCTTTCTGGACGGTTGTGAGGTATCCACTCGTATTCCAAGCAAGGACTTGATTCTTGAAGTTATTCCAACAAGCAGGGGTCAATCAAACATTTGGATTTGACCAAGGGGTACCCCTTACAGCATGACAAGTAAACGTTCAGCATACATTTCCTGTTGGTGCACATGCATCGACTGTGATACCATTCGGAGGATTCGCAAGAAACGAAGATGATTCTGCAGTTGTCCGAGTAGGGATAAAATATTGTGTCGATGTCGATGATGTGATATTCCTACACGATGCGCCAGCATCTGCAAGGACTATCTGTTTGGAACTATTGATCGGTGTCGCGTATCCATTGGATGGCTGTTCGGGAATCACACCATTCGGGAGATTGAGGACAGCGAGTACTCCTCATGTAGAGAGAATAATGACAGCAAAGATGATGAGAATTCGAGATTTCATAGGAGTGATCCTGGTATTACTAGTATAGAAGTGCTTCGAGTTTCTCGAGACGATTCTCGAGTCATTCTATTTTTTTATTCTGAGTATCGATGGTTTTTTGTTGTAATTTGACTGATTCAATGAGTGGTGCTATGAGATTCCCATATTCGACAGACTTGAGTCCTGTAGACGGGTCAGTATGAACGAGGTCTGGGAATACCTTTTCGACTTCTTGGGCGATGACTCATATATCTTTCTTTCCATCCTTCTTCCAGGTGAACGCATATCCATTCAGAGTGAGAAGCTTCTG
>JAYTYQ010000123.1:0-2181 GCA_043742285.1 Candidatus Altimarinota bacterium | reverse complement strand
TTTTTTTGACAAAAAATCAATAATCCATATATTCAGACTTATGAAAGCAATTGTCTCATCACTCCTCGTGCTCCTCCTCCTTCCGATTTCGGGAGGATTTGTAGCGTAGTGAACCACAACGTTTCTCATCCCTCCCGTCAAAAGGAGGGTTTTTTATTTTTCTAAATATTCTCATGTCTACAAATAAGCGCAATCTTGAATCTGAAGATAAGATTCGAAAGTCCCTACCTTCTCTTATAGTGAACTCAGTTGAATAGCACCAAAATAGTTCCTGTCATGCTGAACTTGTTTCAGCATCTAGATAACAATATTCCGTGATAAGCACGGAATGACAATCAAGTTAAAATACTATAAAAGTTGATGTACATGGACAATAGTGTATTCAAATAAAAGAAAAGTTTATCTTGCAATAGAACATACAAAAAGTTGATGGAGAACAAGACTAGAATTTAGTGAATAAGTATCTCCCCGAATCTCTCCACTCCCGCATAATCTGCGAAAAATGAATACTCCCAGTGTGGGTATTTCTGGAGTGCTGATTCTGCAGTATCGCGTTGGTCATATCAGAATTCGAAGAGGAATCGTATGGTGTGAGAATTTCAGAATGCGAGAGTATTGATCTCTCGAAAGAGTTTCTCATAGAGCTCGAATCCAGTTTTTTCTCATCCAAAAAGCGCGAGTCGTGGTTCATATACTGTATCGGCACTCATATTTTGCCAGTCTGCATCACGGATATAGGGGAGATTGGCAAGGAAGAGGAGATTGGAACATGGAAATATCGGAATGTTCGAGAGCAGATCAGAGAGGAGAAATTGGGCTTTTTTGCTCGGAAAGTGAGTACGAAAATTCTTCTCTGCGATAGCGAGTGCATCAGAAGATATGTCGAGAAATATCACTTCCTCAGCGAGGTCTGCGACGGATGTTCCAATGATACCAGAGCCACAGCCAATATCGACGACAATGATTTGCTCTTGTCATTCCTGACTTGTTCAGGAATCCAGATTCTGTCATTCAGCAGCTATTACGGAATCATTTCTTAGCGTACTTTTGGTTACAAAAGTACCAAAAGTTTCGGTGGTGGAAACACTCGTTCGCTCTGCTCATCTGTTTCCCATTTTTCATCTGACTCAAACAGTTTCCACCCCCGAACCCCCATTTTGTGTCTTCATCTCTCTGTCATCCCCCTTTCTCATCTCTTTGAGCACTTTCCTCACTCGGCGTACGAGCGACTCTGTCTCGAGGCGAGGAATGAGAACATCAGGCGTGACGATATAATCTCGACCGAAGAAAATCACGCTTCCCTTCAGGTATTCTTCTGGGTAGTCAGTTGGTGGAATAGTGGGTCTGTCTACTGGAGTGAATGTACGAGGGTGCATAAAAAATGGAGAATGATATTCCCGTTGTATGAGTTATTCTCTTTTTTGCAATGCTTTTATTTGCAGAAACGTATCAAGAGCCAAGAGGGAAGTATAGCGATGAGCTCTACGGCAAAGGATGAAAATAGTATTCTCGGATCGTCAAAGAGGATATCTGCAACCGCTCATGCACAAATAGAAACAAGCAGAAGAGTATTTCTCCCATCAGTGCATTCTCTCGTGATCGTGTTCACGATATTTCGTGTATTGTCTAGCAGTTCAGTCATACTCACTATGAGACTTCGCGGGAGGGAAGTTGTGTGCATAGATGTACGTGTGAGATACTACAACATCAGTATACCCTGGAAGATTGTTCTGGATAAGAGGAAGAACTTATTCAATATTTTGTATTCTGTCTGAAACAGGAGAAAGTGCAAGAAAAGAGAATTGACGAATAGAAAAAGAAATTTTTGGTTGACTCTTGAGATTACTTTGTTACATTGATTGTATGCTTACTGTATACACAGATTCATATTATAAGATTGATCATCTTCCTGAGATACAAGATGGAAGTGGCAATCTTTTGTCACCTGCTGTTTTGCACGTATAATATCCCACCGTTTTCCATTAAATTCATCTACAGCAGTTTCTGCTTGATCTCTTCATCGATACGTGTAGTGAATTCTGAGAGTGATTCTGTCGATTGTCACTTGGTCTTGAAATTCCTGACGGCGATCGTTCCAGAATTTTGCTCCTGTTCTCCTACGACGAGTATATAGTTCACATGACTGGTCTCAGCATTTCGGATCTTCTTCCCGAGAGAGTC
>JAYTYQ010000122.1:0-6168 GCA_043742285.1 Candidatus Altimarinota bacterium | reverse complement strand
TTGACCGTTCCAGTAAAGCGATAATTATCTGCCACTTCGTCTGTTGTGAGATTATTGATATAAGTCGAAGGACTTGAGACGTTCTGGAGTCCGCCATTGGTCGATCGTACTGTTATACCGGCACCATTTGTAGCATTTGTTCAGATCTCCATACTGACACTCCCAGAAGAATATGCTGTATCTGTGAGATTTCCAAGATCGATCGTTCCACTTCCACTGATAACCATATTCAATATTGGAAGTACAGTTGCCTGTACCACAAGTCCATTGACGATACCAGTTGCAGTACCAGGGAAAGTATCATCCCAGACAACGCTCGATGAGAGGGCACCACTACCGACTACTGAACCGGTACCGATAGTCGTAGCAGCATAGGATGTCACTGAGATCATCATGCCAGCTATGAGCGTTCCTGAGAGGAGCCTATGAGAAAGAGTACGCATATGTGTATTTGTTATAGGATAATATGCTTACATATTTTAACATATATAACTATACTAGTCAAATATTTTATGTATAGAAACATATATTTGTAAAACTAAAAATTCCTCTTAACACAGTAAGAGGAATCGGTATATGGAGTAGACCCATTATATGATAGTATCGACTACTTTTTTCTGAAGTTCTTTTCCTATGAGTTTTATCCCAATCTCTCCATTGATGGCGATCACTTTGGAGGTTTTCATCTCGAAGACAGATTTGTAAGTATCGATAATACTTCATTGAGTCTTGCGAACAAAAGCTTTCTTATCATTTCGTGTCATTTTTTTCCCCTCAGGAGAATAGATGAGATTGTTGATGAAGTCGAGTGCAAGCAGCGTTCATTCCGATCGTTTTCCCGTTTTGGTGAGAGATTTGTTCTCCTTGAGAGCTCGCATCTGGAGTCGAGTGAGAGATTTCTCGAGTCAGACAGTCACCTCTATAGTGATAGCCTTGTCAAAAAGTTCCTTATATATTGTATTTCTCCACCAGAGCAATCACTTCTTCAGCTGGTCGATATTCATACCAATCATGAGTCCACGGACAATAAGCGTCTCCATACCACGATCCATGATGACGATATTATTTTTCTTCAGTGCGGGGATCACTTCTCGTTCAATACGATAGAGGAGATCAGCCGACTGCAAAAAGAGATTCGTCTCTGGAAGTACGCGTTCATCGATCTTCAGGAGTGACTCATTTTTCTTGAGAAAATCTCCAATGATCGGAGCACTTTTCCATTCAGAGACCGTGACCTTGTGTCACTCTCTCTCGAGAAGCTTCTTGAGTATGCGTATTTCTGTTGTTTTTCATGATCCATCAGCACCTTCGAAAATGATAAGTGTACCAGGGAGGGCATGGCAGTTACTAATATTTGGACGCATGGAGGATAAATTAATGTTCAGAATAAAAATGCAAGAGAAAAGAGATGATTATTTTTTCTCTGAATAGTGTGGACCCATCAGGCGAACATCATACTTCTTGTCGAAATATTCAGCAATCTTGTCGACAAAAAGAGGAGTAGTCTTGTATACTGGGGCGGTTCCATCGATCACATGCATCCCATTTTGTTCGGCAAGTATGTCATATCCTTCGATCACTTTTGTCTGGAATTTCTTGAAACTCTCAATAATATTCTCAGAATAGCGGACATCCATCCCTGCCTCATAGTGTTTGAGTGGATTGCGCCCAATCGCTCGCTGAGCGGCGATATCGACAGAGATTCGAAAATAGAAAGCAAGATCTGGAACAGGGAAGTATGAGTCATAGAACGGTTTCAGGTGTTCCATCTTCAATCATCGAGCATAGCCACGAGCGAGCGCTGTATACATATATCGATCACAGAGGACCACCATACCAGCGCGAAGGGCTCAGCGCATTTCGGTGATATATCTTTCTATGAAGTCAGAAGCATAAATCGTATCGAAGACGGCTGCGGGCATGTGCGGATCTGATTTTTTCAGTTTTTTCTGCATCTCATGGATCTTGATCGATGAATTCCAGATGCTGTGTACACAGAAAAATCCATTCGATTCCAGAAGATTCTTTGCAATAAGAAGTTGAGTAGATTTCCCTGATCCATCCGATCCTTCCACGATGATCAGCGTTCCTGGACGTTCTTCTGCTGAGAAGAAAATATCTTTTTTAGAAGGATTCTGAAGAGGGGAAGTAGGAATTTTTTTGGTATTTTGTTTTTTCGATTGTAGCGGATTCATAGTGAGTAAAGGTTGTTATCTAAATCAATATAGAAAAATCCTCTATGGAGTCAACGAAACTCGTATATTTTGACTGGTGGTTTCGAATAAAGGTGTTGTTGATACATAATTGTATACAGAAAATTCCTCTTAATGGATGGTATTTTTGTCTTCTAGCATAGCCATAGGACTATACCATGAGAGGTATATGATGGTATGGTAGATTGACTTGGATATCAGTACATATTTTCTGTCATTCTCCAGAGGAAGATCTGTCTCACAAAGAGATCCACCACTGCGGATGACCAAAATAATGTGGATACGTATCGTAATTCACTATGCTATGAATTCGTGAGAAACACTCTGTCGAGTATATTCCTCGGATTCTCATTCACCTGGAAGAGATCTATGATTGCCTGTTCATATCGGTGGAAAGAGTCTCAAGAGGTATAGATCAGAGATTCGATCAGGATGGCGATTGCCATGGACTCATCGTACTTTGCCTCGAAAAGAAATGCAATAAACGCATCGGGATGCTCCGAGAAGAAATCTCGAATCATTCAAGAAATGTCTCTCGAGAGTGGTTCTCTCCTCTGAGGATGATAGAGCATGATTGTTCTCGAATGAATCGTCTCGAGGATGCACTCAGGATTCTCTACTACCAAGAGTATGATGGCATATGCTGGGGGTTCTTCGAGGATTTTGAGACTCGCATTCATCGCTTCAGGACTCGCCGTATCGAATCCACTCAGGATATAGAGAGCCTTCTCTGTATATGGTTGCAGCGATACTTCGTCGAGAAATCTTCGAGTATCGGCAATACTGAATTGTTTTTTGTCTTCAGCCTTTTCATAGAAGAAAATATTGGAGAAATTCCCTGTCTTACATTCTTCTAGACTCGTTATATGTGTACCACTAAAATACTTCACGCATTCTAAGGCCGTCAATTCATCTATAATAACGGGAATGATAGGTCATGTTTTGTTCAGGGATTCGAGAAAATAGTTGAGCATATTTTGATGAATGAGATGGGAAAAAGTGAAAAGAAGAAGAAAGTTGTATTTTCCTGATTTTGCCTATAATATGCCCAATTGCAAATTTTTCTATGCGTTCTCGAATTCTCGCTCTTACCATCTTGATTCTCTTTATCGGTGTTCCGACACTCGTCTATTGGTATTTTTTCCATCAGAACAAGAGTAGCCTGACATTCTCGGCTCAAGAGTCATGAATCGACTTCGAAGTGACTCTGGCAGGGAAGCTCGAGTATCAGTATTTCCCCCTTGCTGATCAGGCGCTGACATTCCGACAAAAATGCCATGAGTCATGCACTCTTATCCTCCCTCCAGTCAAGTATAGTCTCGTACTCACCGCCTCAGGAAAAGAAAATATCCTTGATGTCATCAGTCTCACTCTCGGAGAAGATCGACATTATCAGGCTGACTTCAGCAAGGTATTCGCATACAAGCGTATCCCATGATTCCAGAGCGATCCATCACTCGAATCATGACTCTTGAGAAATGCAAATGCTACATTCTCTGGAGACTTCAGCCCCATCGGAACAACTGCATGAGGAAAGTATGCAGTACTCCATACAGAGGGTACGCTCAATGAACTTGGAATTATTACGATCGATCGATTCGTCTCACTCTCGACACTTCCATATCATCCACAATCAGTATCGCTTGACCTCTCACGACAATATATCATCATCGATCGATGAACGCTTGATCGATCCATCGTCTCGTTGGATGGACAAAAGTCAGTCATTTTTCCTTTCGATGCGACTATCAAGATCGTCGATGCTACCAATAGCTGGAAGGTGAGTGTTGATTCATGAGTATATACTTTTGAACAAGGGAAATGGAAAATGGATCCATGATTCACGGATTTTCTCGATCTCAATAGCGAGTGGCGAGTCGGATATATCGATGCTTCAGAGAGTGAGAAACTCTCGAGCCAAAACCTTCCAGAAAAAATATCGATTATGGTCCTGCAGAATCGTAATACTGGTACAGTGAAGAAGCTCAAATCAGGAATCAATATTCAATGATTCTTCATGTACAATGGTCAGTCAGCTTTTATTGAGAATGACGGGAGTATCGGCATTCTCCAATTGTAGGTATTCTCCAGACATAGCCTGATCTGATAGGATCTTAATTTGTTATTTCGAGCCTTCATGGTCATCATCCTGAGACATCGCCTCGTCATATTGACGAGTACCATAGCCAGGATCTAGTACACCCCTAATCCGTGATAAGGGAGACTTTAGAACTCCCAACTTCCAGAGCAAAACTCCCTGCCTTCTCATTTCATTCGAAGTTTCCCCTTCTTTCCTAACTATTCATCCATGATTTTCGATACACACTCACACTGCTACTGGGATACGCTCGAACCTCGCATCGATGAGATTATGGAGAATATGAGGATTCAATGAGTAATCAAATCTGTCCAGATCGGCTGTGATATCGAGTCATCACGGAAGGCAATTGCACTCGCGAGGCGATTCCCATGAATATTTTCTGCTACCGTCGGACTGCATCCTGAGACGGCGCAAGACGTCCATGAATATACTCTTATTGAGCAATTTGAGTCGCTCATTCTCGAGAATCGAGATCTCATTGTCGCCATTGGTGAAACAGGTTTGGATTTCCACTACCTCGATGGGTGTGATGAGGGTAGGATTGCATTCGATCCCAATCAGCCTTCTACAAAGGCACTTCAGCAAATCGAACAACAAAAAGCATGGTGGATCATACAGTGGGAACTGGCTCAGAAATATGATCTCCCGCTCGTGATCCATAGTCGTGATGCCCGAGATGAAACTCGCGAATTCATGAAGGATCATGGAGTTGATCGGTGTGTGATCCACTGCTTCTCCGAGGATTGGGAATTTGCAAGAGAGCTTCTTGATCTTTCCTCTGAGATATATTTCTCCTTCTCATGAATCTTGACCTACAAGAGTTCTCAGAAGATCCAGGAAGCAGCTTCTAGAATACCACTCACTCGTATTCTTATCGAGACAGATGCACCATTCCTTGCACCACAAGCAGTCCGTGGCACTGTGAATGAACCTGCAAATACACGATATGTTCTTGAGAAATTGGTCGAACTACGATCAGAATCGAGAGAAGAAATCGAGAGAGTTGTCTATGAGAATTCTCTGAGATTCTATGGTATAAGAGAATAGAGTCTACACCTTCACGAGTACTCTCTGGAGCTCTGCGAGTGAGTTATAAATCATGAGATTTCTCTAGAGATTTTTCATATATTTCTTCACTTCCTCTTCGAGATATTGCTTCACTTCTTCCCAAGTTTTCTGATTCTTTCGCATGATCAGAGGAGTATCCTGGACATCTGCGAAGTAGATGAGTGACTTGAGGAGCAGTGATACCGGTATGATATCTCAGTATTTCGCAGAGAAACTTCAGAGAAGTTCTGGTATTCCTATATGCTCAATGATCAGTGCGAGATCAATGGTGATCCAGAGCGTATTATCAGCCTCAAGTACTTTTTCGATTCTCTGGTCAGTGAAGTGTCTCTGACAGCAATCAAATAATTCTCTCGCATCGAATTCTTGACTGGTAAAAAATCGAAATCTTCACTTTCCCGATGTCCGAAAAAAAGTGCAAGTGCCGTTCCGCCTGCGAGATAAGATCCCCTCTCCCTGAAAAGAACAAGAGCAGGAAGTATCGCCAAGCAATCTCTATCTAAAACTTCGTCGAGGTGTAGGATGGTTGATGAGTTCATAGAAAGATGGTGGAAGAGATGATCTATCGGTATCGAATATGATTGCCCAGAAATTATAACTTTTGGGATCAATGAGGGGTTTCTTTTCGGTGAAGAATTCTCTCAATCGAGAGAGTCATACATAGGAAATATCTTCCTGATCTCAGAAGCTCAGTACTCGCTCGAGTACCATCTCGCTTGTCTTCTCGATAGTGTCAGCGTCATATTCCCAGAGGATTTTTCATGACTTTAGTATATGTGTTTTTGC
>JAYTYQ010000121.1:0-4387 GCA_043742285.1 Candidatus Altimarinota bacterium | reverse complement strand
CCCCTCCCAATACCATGGCAAATAATTCGATAGAAATTCTCAAGGAACAAATATACAAGTGAGAAAACATAGGACAAATATGTGATCTCATGATCATCGGAGCCGTAGAGATGGGAAGTTCTGATATCCATATCGAACCTCTCACCCATATCGTTCGACTGAGATATCGTGTCGATGGCGTACTCAGAGAAATACTCGAATACCAGACCTTTCTCCATCAACAAGTCATCGCAAGATTCAAGATCATGGCAAATCTGAAAATCGATGAGGCTCGAGTTCCCCAAGATGGACGCATCTCCACAGTGATCAACAACAAAGCTCTGGATCTTCGAGTCTCGACTCTCCCAACTGTTCACGGAGAGAAGATAGTTATGCGTATCGTCGACAAGAGTAAAAAAATTCCCGACCTCTTCGAACTCGGTATTGAGTGACACAATAAGGATCTCCTCGAGAAAGCGATATCACTCCCCAATGGAATTATCATGACATCTGGTCCGACTGGATCAGGAAAATCAACAACACTCTATTCTTGTCTCTCCAAACTCAATGCCCCTGATGTGAATATCATGACTCTCGAAGATCCAGTAGAAAGTCAGATCGATGGACTCAACCAATCACAGATGTTTCCTGATATCGGCTACAACTTCGCCTATGGTCTTCGTACTGCCCTGCGTCAAGATCCAGATATCATCATGGTATGAGAAATACGAGACCATGAGACGATAAATGTCGCCATTGAAGCCGCACTCACTGGTCACCTCGTCGTATCGACAATCCATACGAACTCAGCTGCTGAGACGATTACGCGTATTCTCAACATGGGAATCCAATCATTTCTGCTCCCAGCATCGATCAATGCAATCATCGCACAACGCCTTATCAGAAAACTCTGCAAATGCAAAAAAGCTGTCACGATGCAAGAACTCGATCCACATGTGCGATCTCGGGTCGAGAAAGCACTTAAAAGAACCCGAAAAGAAGAACTCGTATCACGAATATCTGCAGAAATACTCCAAAAACCACTCTTCTATGAACCTGTTGGGTGTCCAGAATGTGAGAACATAGGATACAAAGGACGAGTTGGTATCTATGAGATCCTGGAGATTACCCCAAATATCAAGAAAATGATTATCGATGGAGCCAGTGCTGTCATCATCAACGAAGTAGCCATTGATGATGGTATGACTTCTCTCGAACAAGATGGCATTATCAAGGCCTTGAACGGAAGAACATCCCTCACTGAAGTGTATGCCGCAGCCAAGGAAAACACATAATATATTGCTATAATTCCACTGTGATTATAGCTTCCTCATAACTCGCGAATTCAGAGTATTCCGATACACTAACTTTCTCACACATGGCCAATACTGCCAGCGATCTCGTCATCATGGATATCAAGGAATGAGTCCAGGAAAAGAAAAAAGATGACATGATGCAATATATACTCGGTATTCTATTCAAAAAAGGAAAGATCTGACTGAGGCAAAAAGTCATATTTTTTCGCATCATGGCAACCATGGTGAACGCGAATCTTACGGTCATGAAGAGCCTCTCAGCTCTCAAGAAACAGGAAAAAGACAAACATATGATCAAGTTCTATGATTTTATGATCAATAAAGTCCAGAGTGGATCCACGATGCATGATGCTATGGAATCATACTATGGATGCTTCTGAGATGCGGAGATATCCATCATCGAAGCCTGAGAGAGAACAGGAAAACTCAATCAGGCACTCATACAGATAGCCGATCAGACAGAGAAAGTAGACGCTATCACTCGAAAAATCAAAGGTGCTATGACCTATCCTATACTCCTCATCGTTGGTATGGCGATATGTGTCACGGTCCTCATGGTGAAGGTGATACCAACACTTACATCATTCTTCTGAGATCCAGAGAAGCTGCCCGATGCGACGAAATATATTCTCAATACGAGTCACTTTTTCCAAGATTATTGGTTCATCATCGGATTGACCTGTAGTATAGCCTATTTTGCTCTTGGTATCTGGAAACGAACCAAGGAAGGAAAATATCGATATGATGCTATAATTCTACATACACCCGTATTTGGACCACTCTTACGGAAGGTAGTCCTCTCTCGTTTTGCTCGAGTATTCTCCAACCTCATCGGAAGTGGAGTCTCGGTCGTCGAGGCAATACGAATCGTTGCAAGTGCTGTAGGTAACGAGGTCTATCATCAACGACTCCTCCTCCTACGCAATGATGTGAAGAACGGTATGAAAATGGCTGAGTCTCTCGAAGATGATCCACTCTTTCCTGATCTCCTCATCTCTATGCTCCGCGTCGGCGAAGAAACTGCACAGATTGGTACGACGATCATCAAGATTGCAGACTTCTATGATGATGAAGTCGATATCGCTATCGGGAGTATCCAGAAGATGATCGAACCGATAATCCTCTGAGTCATGGCGGTGGTTATTGGTTTTATCGCCGTGGGTATTTTTCAGCCGATTATGAACCTTGCCGGATCCATTTCAGGAGGATAGGCAGTTGGGTGGAGAAGTCTTGTATGTGAAATATGAAAATGCACGTCTTTGGATTTGCATTTTTCTTTGTTTTTCTTATACTTTTGCGGAAATTAGAAACATATGTATGTACTTTAATTTTTCATTATTCATTATTCATTAGTCTATGCATACCCTCGAAGCAAAGATCCGTACCGAATCTGCTCGGGAAGTCCGTGAGAACGGAGCTATCCCAGCGGTCGTATACGGCAAGGATGTCCCTTCGACGAATGTCGTGGTAGGAACTTCTGAATTTATCCGTCTTTTCCGTGAAGTAGGACAAAATCATGTCTTCACTCTTAACGTCGAAAAGAAGTCATACTCTGTTCTCATACAGGAACTCCAGAAACATCCTGTCACAGGAAAGCCACTTCATATGGATTTTCTCACTGTAGATATGAAAGTCGAAGTACACGTGAAAATCCCCGTGAAGCTCATAGGCACGTCTCCAGCAGTGATCGAAGGTGGTCAAATCCATCAATCACTCGATGCTCTCAATATCAAGTGTCTCCCTGCTGATATCGTCGATGCATTCGAGCTTGACATATCCTCACTCGATCATATGGGAAAGACTCTTCATGTGAGTGATATAGTCATCGATACGAAGAAATACCACCTCCTCTCTCATGCAGAAGAGGCAGTCGTGTCAGTCCATGCACCAAAAATACAGAAGGAAGAAATCGAGACTGCTTCTGTCGCTGATGTCGCAATCACTACTGCGAAAGAAACAAAGGCTGAATAGGTATCTATCATGAACTCTGCATATCTATGATAATCAAACTTGTGTGATCCGGACCTGAAATCGAATCTCTCACAGTACTTGTGAATCAGGCTCTCAGTGAGCTCGCCCTCGCCGATACTGTGAAGGTCGAGATCTCTGACGATCCTGCGTACAAAATAGAACTCGGTATCACAGAGAATCCAGCCCTCGCGATCGAGGAAGAGTCAATCGAATTCCGTGATATGATCTTCCAAGGAGAAGTACCTGCATACGATGAGATCAAATCGATGTTCATATCTATTCTCGGCGATGACGATCATGAAGAAGGTGAATCGTGCTGAACAGGTGGGTGTGGAAGTTGTGATAGTGGATGTCATTAGTGCCAGGGCTCCTTTGTCAAAGGATCAGCTCGCCAAAGGCGAGACGAGGATTTTGCTCTGATTTATCAGTCAGAATGCATAGAATCCTCATCGTCAATATGAATTCCTTGCGAAGAAATAGAAAGTATGCTACTCTCAATGGGTAGTATTTTTCTTTTCGCATATGTATACACTTTCGCTTCAACACTCGTGCATCGTTGGCATCTTCTATAAGCAATGACTTTCAAATTCTCCAGACAATCCAATTATAGAAACAAATGGGGATAATTGAGTAGATATTCCTCAGACAATTAAGGATCAGATTGCTGCAATCTTGGATGGAAATGAGGTCAAGAAAGATACTCTCACTCGATTGTTCGCAGAAATGAAGAATACTGAAGTACTAGCAAAACCAGAAGTATTCAGAAAAGTGCTCCTCGCACTCTACGAACAACGAGACAAAAAGCTCGCATCGATAAATCCCAATGAGCGAATAGCTCTTTTAAAAGAATTTACAGCTACCGTGACCGAGCTCAGTCTTCAACATGCAAGTGCAATGCACACTTTAAAATATGAACTTGCGATCAATTGACTCCATAAATCTTATGAACTCAATGAAAAAGAAAAGTTGAAAAGTATTCAATGATACCTTTATTTACATCGAGCAAATCTACCTGTCCCTATCTGTCCTGTCCAAACACATCCTTTCACAAATATAGTGAAATAGATATACCAGAGAGTGCCGTAAGGCACTTTTTTGTTTCTCTGTTTTTCTCTGCTGCT
>JAYTYQ010000120.1:0-1715 GCA_043742285.1 Candidatus Altimarinota bacterium | reverse complement strand
TCTATCTGTGGGATGATCTGACGAGAGTACATATATATTTCTTAATGCTGTTTTTATTATATTTTTTCTGCATTATTATGCAAATAGTAAGGATTTTTTTGCATAAAAAAATTCCACTCTGAGGTGGAGTGGGGATTTTCTAGAACTAGTGCATACGATATTTTACTATTCTATTACTTCTTTCCAGATGCTTGTGCAGCTGTAAATGTTCCGACTCCTAGAGCTCAAAGGAGCATAGCGACTATGGAAGCGATTCTTCCGACTGGAGTGAGTTTTATCGCGAGCCATATGATTCCAGTAAGAGAACTTCATATTCCGATAGTCTTAAGAAAGCGGTTTGCGGTGTCTATGCCTACAGCTCATAGGAGTCCATCGAGGAGCTTTTCACCACCAGTTATTCAGGAAAATGTTGATTTATATACTCCATAATTCAGGGTCGAATCTATCATATTTCCTACTTCGATAGCATCGGGATATTTTTCAGAACCATCTTTTACGAGTTGTCCGAGATACTGCCCCATAGCGTTAGCATCTTTCGCACCAAAATACATTTGCATTTTTGTAAATAGGAGTCCTTTAGAGCCCTTACTGAGCTTCGATACATCAGGATTTCATCATGTTATAGCGTAGAGCTCTAACATATCTTTCACACTGATCGTATCAGCTCACATCTGGCTTATGAGTTCATCTGTGAATCCAAATCGGGCTTTCATAGAGCGTTGTAATTCCTCGAGATATTTTGAAGATAAGATTTTTTCGAGGAATGCTTCTTCTCAAGAGGTGAATCACTCATTTTTCATATTTCCGCGAAATGTATCAATGCTTTGAGTTCATCTTTGGGTCGATAGTATCTTTCAGAGAAATGTAGGAGTAACATCCTGAGATTTGAGGGACTCATACTGAGAGGAGAGTATACCAGAAATATTCCCAGTATCTTTCTCTATTTTTGTGAATATTTCACTCGAAATACTTGCTATCTTCGATGGATCAAAGTCTCTAACCGCATCAGTAAGAGTCTCTACTTTATCATATCCTTCTTCTTTATAGAGTTTCGAGAGAAGTGATCTCAGTGGCAGAGTCTTCCAATCTTGTCACTTGAATACTACGTCAAATCTTCATTCTTGTTTGCCCATCATTTCTAGTATGAGCTTTATCGCAGCTTTTTCTTCTGGTTTTGACTTCTCAAGAAGTGAGAGTATTCCATTCTCACCGAGGGATTTGAGTTCTCAAAAGCTTTTTTCTTGTACCTTGGCAAGCCCCAGAGTCACTATGGCAGCACTCATAGTAGCCTCTTTTTTCTTGATATCATCGAGTCACCATGTCGCGTCTTTTACTGCGCTGACAGCACCACCTAGAGCAGTATCGAATTTCTCTCGCGATACCCCGTAGATTAGTAATTTACTTGTCATATCATAACTTTTTGCTGAGAGAAATTTTTCAGTTTCTTGTTTTGCTCATTCTATCGCTACAGGCTTCCCGCCTACTTTCACTTCTTTTATCCCCGCGAGCTTCATCTCCGCAGGAGTCATATCTGTCGAGAGGTCCATACCAGCCCTTCCGATCTGGAGCTTCAAGAAGAAGAGCTTGATCATCGCGAAGAGCTTATCGAATGGATGATCCATCCATTTCTTTTCACTATATTCTTTCGCAAGATCTTTTACTTGTACTGCTACTTCTTTCGCAGGGACACCCTTGACTCACTTGAATATCATACC
>JAYTYQ010000119.1:0-5974 GCA_043742285.1 Candidatus Altimarinota bacterium | reverse complement strand
CCCGTTCCAGAAATGGTTCGATTCCAATATTCCTCATAGTCGACCGTTCCTCATTCCTTGATCGTCGTAGCGAGCTTCTCACTGAAGAAATAGAGCTCTTCGAGGAGTGAGACTCGCTGGACATTTTTCACTCGGGAGATCCCAATATTCGCCACCGAATCGAATACTGCAATCATGATGATTGCAAAAAGTGTCATACTGATGACGAGTTCAAAAAGGGTGAATCAACGAATATTAGAGAGGATTCTCATGAGCATGGATATTATTTTTTCTGAAAAAGAAATATGATCGGCGCAAAGAATGCTCGACCAATCTTGATACCTGTTGGGAAATGTTGGAAGCTTCGTGGTCCGAATGAGATGATCATATGCAAGAGTGCGAAGATACGGTTGTGTTGGTGCAATATATTCTCTGAATCTCTCGAACAGAGTAGCAGAATAGAACGAAGATATAGCCTGGAGAGATCTCGCATCAGCCATCAAAAGAGGAAAAAACTATTTTCTCGATAATTTCTCATAATTGACTTGAAAAAATGATAGTTTTGAGTACAAGTTCTAGAGCGTTTTCTTTTTCATAAAGTATCACTATGGAGTATATACGGAATTCAAAAAATCGAAAACTTAAAACAAAAATTCTCAATTTTGTTACTCGAGTGAGCTTCTCAGGCAAGCGACTCGATCTTGCAGGAAGAAGTATTATGTTTTGTAATATTTTACTCATATCTTCCCTCTTTTTTCCATGGATTCATATGACATTTCTTGATGGCACAGGACAAGGATTCTCGGCATTCTCACTCTACGCTTGAGGGATAGGATATGGGATTCTTCTCGGGTGTATTTCTATGTGCTTTTTTTTGTTTTCCCACGAGAAAAAAGAACGCATTCGAGCATATGTTCCCTTCCACCTCTCTGATACACAGGCAATAGTTTTTATAGATACACTTATTCTGGTAGCGAGTGTACAGCTTATTTTTATCTCGATGACCTATAGACAGATAGCTCTCGGATGAGTCCATCTCGGACTCGGTTTTGATCTGGCACTCACAGCAATATTTTTGATTCTTTTCGCCTCTTTTTTCTATTCTCAAAGTGAGAAAAAATCCTCACTCACGATGAGTTATCTGGATAAGAAAGAAGGGCAGCACCTCGGAGAATACCGAGATATACTCGATGGGAAATATACTTCCAAACGACCATCTGATCGTGATAAAAATATGACGCTTCCTTTCTAGAAGCGACTCTAGTAAAAAATACTTGACTTTGATAAAAAAACAATATTATTCATCTATATTGTCCAACCAATATTTCGTATTGTGCAATCGTTACAGACTCTCAAATTCTAACTGCTTACTCCTATGTCTACAGCAACTGCCTTCGATATTCACACGATATTTCACACGATTCTTGATTCCCTTGCGGAGAAAGAACGCACAGTGATCTCTCGTAGAATTGGTCTCAGTGGTGCACGTGAGACCCTCCAGGAGATCGGCGATACCTACGGAATCACTCGAGAACGTGTCCGTCAAATTGAAGATGTTGGTATCAAGAAGATCGGACGCATCATGCGTTCCAGTCCGCTCATGCGCATACAAGAATCAGGTGAGAAAATATTGAAAATGCATGGATGAGTGATGACTCGGGATCGTCTGATCAGTGGAATTATCGCGGATATCGGATTTCAGTGAGTGGCCAATGAGAATATAGTTGATATCCTCTTACAGGCTGACTTCAATCTTCAAAGGTCCAAGCCTCAGCTCGGCACGAATACGTATTATCACTTTCCAGAGATTCAAAAAAAAGTCATCGAATCCATACACAAAGAGGCCAATAAACTCCTGAAGAAAAAAGGAGACATCATGGAGAATACACCTTTCTATGAGATGATTAAGATGAATCTATTCGCTCAATTTGGAAAAATTGAGAGTGTCATGATCGATTCTGTCATGGATGTCTATCTCGATATCGTGAAGGGCGAGGAGAAATATGTAGGTCTCGAAAAATGGAAAATACTCAATCCTTCGACACTCAAGGATAAGGCTATCTATGTCCTGAAAAAAAAGAAGGAACCTATGCACTTTCTCGATATTGCCAATACAATCACTGAGTATTTCTCAGAACCCGTGAAGATATCGACGATTCACAATGAACTCATCAGAAACAATGAATTCGTCCTCATCGGTCGTGGCATATATGTTCTCAAGGACTGGGGATATCGTGATGGTACTGTCCTGGATGTGATCCTCGATATATTCAACAAAGCTAAAATGCCACTCTCAACTGAAGAGATCACGTCGCGTGTACTCAAAGTACGCAAAGTCAAAACTACTACAATCTATATGAACCTTCAGAACAAGAAGTATATCGAACGAGTGGGACGCAATCTCTATCAAGCAAAATAATGTATATCTATAAAAAATCCTCTGTACAGAGGATTTTTTTGTATTTGTGAGAAATACTTGTTATACTTTTTATTCGTATAATTCTCTCGTCATGGAACCTTCAGTATTTTTTGGATTTCTTTTTGCTATCGCGCTCGGTGGTCTCATCGGTATAGAACGAGAACTTCCTTGGTGAACCACAAAACTCGGATGAACTACCGGATTCGGAGGAATCCGTTCATATGCATCCATCGCACTCCTTGGAGCGATATGTGTATGGCTCGATGTTCATCTGCATACCACATTCTGGACGCTCTTCGGTGCGATTATATCGGCACTGATCCTTATCGTTTCCTATATTTATTCAGCTTTCCACAATGAGAAAATATGAGTCACGAGTGAATATGCAGCATTCATCACCTATACAATTGGAGTGATCGCGATGATGGGATACTATAGTGTGGCGGTAATACTCTCGATTTTGCTGCTCTTACTCCTCTCAGCAAAATGATACCTCGCGAAGTTCAGAACTCGATTCTCTCGTGAGGAACTTGGAGATTCACTGAAGTTTGCCGTCATTGTGCTTGTCATACTCCCTCTCCTTCCCGATCAGAAATATTCGATCCTCGATATGATGAATTGGTTCTTCTCAGGATCACTCAGATGGAGTCATCCTGTTCTCAATGTCGCATTCTTCAATCCCTATGCTATATGGTTCTTTGTTGTCGTAATGACGTGAGTAGAGTATATTGGATTTCTCCTGTCGAAGATGCTCTGAGATCGAGGGTGAATCATTGCTTCTGGAACAATCGGCTGACTCATATCATCCACGGCGACTACTGTCGCAATGACACGAAAGAGTCGTGAGCATCCAGAGCATATGAATTCATACGTTGTCGCTACTCTACTCTCTTCCTGCATTATGTTCATACGAGTACTGCTCGTTGCAGGATACTTGTATGTGAATATAGTAGAGACAATTTGGATTCCAGCATGAGTCATGCTTATCTGACTCTCATGAATGGCCTGGTACTATGCCATTCAACGAAAAAATGAAACATCTCCCATCAAACTTGAAGAAAAGAAAGAACACTATGAGAGTCCATTTCAGATCATTCCTGCGCTCCAGTTCTCACTTCTCATTATCTTCATCAAGTTCATATCATCGCTCGGAAAGATCTACCAAGATATCATTCCACTACAGGTATCCAGTTATATTATCGGACTCTTCTCATGACTTGCCGATGTCGATGGTGTCAACTATATCTATTCCAGTGCCGCGAAGGCAGGAGATGTAAGCCTTATCATTGCATCAACAACTATCCTCATCGCTGTGATGTCGAACAATACCGTGAAAGCATCCATTGCATATCGTTTCGGGGAACCCTCATTTGGGAAAAGGGTACTCATAGGCTTCTGAGTCAGTATACTCCTATGATGAATCACGATCGTACTTCTCAATCTTCACAAACTCTTCAACTAATTCCCTCCGAGGAGATGTCTGAGTGATTTCTCAATCTCATCAGAGAAATGTTGTTTGGTAAGAATAGTCTGGAGATTATCTAGATTTTCACCAATCAATTCGGTTTGTGTATTGAGGATTTTGCGTGCACCAGGAAGCAGTTCTCCTGTATCCAGACTCTCCCAAAGGGCTCCCATACGCAGGCTCGAGAGGAGTCATTGCATTCATGATCCACGCTTTTGTACTTGTTCGTAGAGGACCGAGCGAAGTGTATCACCCGAGATGGAGGCCGGAAGTCCTTGAATACGTTGATAATAGCTCATAAGAAAATCAGGAGTATATCGAGCCAATGATATTGTATCACCGTCTCTGAGAAGATCTTCGATGCGAAGAATCTGGAATGTGTCAAAATGTCCGAGTATCCATCGAATGCATCAATCATACCATATGAAAATATTGTGAGAAGCCTCTGTCAGAGAAGAGCTCACCTGGGATGATCGTAGGAGTACATATGCCTTATCATATTCTGTATTGATATGCACCCATGCATTATCCAGGAATTTTTTTCATTTTTTGATCCATATATTCTCACTATCTACGAGTTCTCCTGGCATGAGTATGAGACTCTTTGCGGAACTATCTCGGAGTGTGACAGCATGATTCACGGCATGGATATACCCTCTCTCTAGATTGATCTCATAGATGGTGCCCCGCACTCAAGCGACGATATCATTTTTCGGGAGAGTGGTCTCAAAATACGAATCTCCGATAAGGGTACGGACAATGGTGGACCATATTTTTCATTTCTTGAGAGAGAAGGCGATCTCTATTTTTTCATATCCGAGTTCTGCCAACATCTTGTGGATTTCTATACGGGTGAGTGGACCCAATCGAGTGATGCTATGATCAGGCCATGTAACGACTCCAATAGAGTCTCGTGCGGTCTCAACAGCATCTCACGACTCAAGTGTATAGGTCTCATCGCGCATGAGCTCGATTGCCAAATCTCATCGGATAATCTTGGCTCATCCCTCCACGACTCTGAGAGTCGGAGTCACTGGATCATCTGTATGGATCATCTGATAATAGCTATACGCACTCCAGGAACATACTGAGATAATGGCGATCAAGAGACACATACAGGAGACCAGGAGAATGCGCAATTTCATAACTCGATTGGAATTATAGAGATTTTTGATTATTGTAGGGAAACCCCTCTGAATTGCAATAATAAAATCTTCGTGCGTACACATTTTGTCTATATTCTCATCGCCCTCGTTTTCTTCATTCTCTATGAACTCTATCTCATAGGATTTTACAAGTATCAGGACTTTCAGATCAACAATTTTGTCACATCTCTCGAACATATCAATGACTCCATCAGTATGAAAAACTCGGAGAAAGATCTGCTCAACACGTATATACGCACCAAAGCCTACCAGTCACTCATAGCGAAAGCCACTCAGAACAAAAAACTTGCGGGAGAAGACGTCATCAATATCGTGGAACAGTCCGATGTCGAAGGGAATGCACCAATCGATGTCCATCAGGTTATCTATGACGTCAAGAAGGAGAATGATTCACCGATGAGGAATATGACCAACTCAGAGAAATGGTGGTACGTCATCACCCACATGAAGGATATATAATTATCTATCTCCATGGATCAAAATGAGTATACTATGCTCTTGAGCCTAGAGCGGATCTTTGATATAAGCCGTGAATCATATGACGGTATCAGCGATGATTCTCTGGTACGAGCTCCATTTTTCCAGAAGTTTTGCATATTTTCCTGTCACTTTTTCTATGTGGACATCTTTGGAGTTTTGGTAGGTTTTAGCTATACTCTTCGCCGCGAGAATTTTCGCCATATTGCTCCACGCAATCATTTTTTTGTCCGCAAGAGTGTTGCAAAAGGTCGTGGGAAATTGATCCATCGAGAGTGGGATCTTATGCGTATCTGCCCAACACTCCATCGTTGAGAGGCTGATACCTACGGGTTGACAGACTTGATAATATTGATTCGTGAGTGGCCTGAGTGAGTCCATTGCATCCGTATAGCTCAACGCATCTTCTCATCGCTTTGCCTGGAATTTCTTCATCTCGGCTTCGATCTTCTTGTCAATCTCCGTGAA
>JAYTYQ010000118.1:0-1200 GCA_043742285.1 Candidatus Altimarinota bacterium | reverse complement strand
GTGAGAAATGGTATATACCCCTCTCTCGTGATCTCAGAGAATGGTATATCTCCATAGAGTGATCTGAACTCAGATGGAAGTCTCGACTTCTGTGGTCTCCACTTGATCTCTGTAGCAGAGAGATTGCCTGCCTGCTCTTCTACGAGATCGATCTCTTGCTGGTTCTTCCCTCGCCAGAAGTGCTCTCGTATATCTCGGCGGGCATATACGAGAGCACGCTTTCGTTCACTCATGATATAGTTCTCCCAGAGAGCTCACTTATCTACTCGATCTTCGATAGCGTTATACTGTCCGAGGAGGGCATTGCGGATACCGATATCATAGAAGTAGATTTTTTGCATTTTGGTGATTTCTTTGAGCTTATTCGTATAGTATGGTGGTACTCTGAATATGATGTAGCTCTTCTCGAGAAGATCGATATATCGCTCGACGGTACGAGCATCGAGAGATATCGCTTGTCCGAGAGATGCGAGAGATACTTCCTGACCGATCTGGAGTGCTATGATCTTGAGGAGCTTCGTGAGCATCTGAGGATTGCGGATATCCTGGAATTCGAGGATATCACGATAGAGAGCCGAGCTCGATATATCTCGGAGCTCATCCTGCTTATCTGATATATTCGCATGATTCACCACGGCAGGATATGATCCATATATGAGATACTCCTCGAGTCGCCTATCAGTCTCATGGATCCCATGAGTATCTGCTATCTCAGCGAATGAGAGAGGATAGAGGATGAATACTCTCTTCCTCCCCGTAAGTGGCTCAGCAGTATGCGAGAGCAGATGTACACTCGATGATCATGATACGATGATGGTTCTCGTGTCTCCATAGTGGTCGACGAGGATCTTCAGGGCATTACCGATATTCGGGATCTTCTGTCACTCGTCGATATATATCCACTTCCGACTGCCTATAGCAGTACTCATCCGACCGAACTCGAGCGAATTCAGAAGATCATAGTCTTCACTATATTCACCATGGAATCTGACGATATCCTTCTCCTCGGCATGCTTCGCGAGCAGAGTCTCTATGAGCGTCGTCTTACCGACCTGACGTGGTCCGATGATGAGAATGACTTTTCCTGATCAGAACACTGACTCTATCTGTGGGATGATCTGACGAGAGTACATATATATTTCTTAATGCTGTTTTTATTATATTTTTTCTGCATTATTATGCAAATAGTAAGGATTTTTT
>JAYTYQ010000117.1:0-4875 GCA_043742285.1 Candidatus Altimarinota bacterium | reverse complement strand
AGTGCATATTGGGAAATGGTTACGATGATAAAATTCTGGATTGAACCTTTAGAATTTTACTCGTAATCATTTCCTACACAACCTGATTAAGTTTTACAGCTAATACCTGGTCTCGAGATGACTTCGGAATCAAAATATCTGCGAGGTTGCTTAGCCACGTATCTATAAGTTCCGCATTTTCCTCAAAATCGTACGTATAACCTCAAATCTTTACACTTACTTGTGCACCATCAGCTCGTCTTGATATGAATACTATATCACTTAGAAGTCGGACAAGATACGATTCTCCACCTCGTTTATACATCAGGAAAAATTCATTATTATTCTTGCTATTTCAATTACTAGAAAAAGCTAAAACGGTAGTGTAGAAATCCTGAGCTCTTACGAGAGCGTACTCACCTGATTGATAAAAGATAGTATCTACGATATACTCCCGAGATATAGATTCCGCTAATCTTGCTATTGTTTCTAGAAGGATGATGGTTTCTCATTGATGCCCTCATCCTCAGTGGTTTCCGATAACCAGATTTCAATTATCATTCAACTCTACGGAAGTATTATTTGGAATATCTTTGAAGACAGGAACATATTGTCCATCGATGACACGATGGGGAGCCGTCGTGTTCGTTCCTGGATTATAGAGATGGATAACCTGTTGTGGTGATCAAAGAGAGGGGCTCACCTCAACTCACTCATGGGATTCTACACTTCATAACGTAGGATTCCTTTCAGGAAATACTCATACTACACTGAGAATATAGCATTCGTTTCCTTTGATTTTTACTATTTTTGGGGAAGTATCAGTATCTTTGTCGAAGCGAGCAGTATGCTTAGTTCATGGAGTGTGGTATCAGACCAAGTTCTGGTCATCGATATAAGCTACAAGTCAAGCGAGTTCTGGAATATCTATCGCTTCATGAGTATTGAGATCATAGAGATAGAGTTTCCCATTTTCTTCGAATGCAATTCTCTCTTCTATTAATTCATCTCATTGATCTCAAGATTTGCGTGAAATCTGGAGAAACTCTCGAAGTTCTACTGATTTTCATGTCCCATTTTTGAACGCCTCAATCGTTCATTTCTCTGTATCATACCAGACGTAGCTTCAGACCAATTTTCCATATTTTCATAGGAAAATCGCAAAACGAACGGTATCCTTCTCGATGATTTTCTTATTCAGGATATACACACTATTCTCTCACATTGTTATCTGAGTGAGTCATTTTCCAAGATCATATGAATCTAGATTGACCTCTGGAATCTGATACTCCTCTCAGCGAGCTGGAGACCAAAATGTACTCCCTCGAAGATAATAAACGCTATCTCCAAATGCAAATACAGGAATATCTGATATTACCTTTGGATGAACCTCACTTCCTTCTCTATCACGAAATCACAAACCTCACTGTGCATAATCGGCTGGGGAAAATATCACATCTGATCATGGGAATTTCTCGATCAATAAAGAGAGGTCGACATTACCTATAATTTTTCATGTTTCACCGATCATGCTCTCAGGAATTTCTACTTTTCATTGTATTTTTAGACTCCAACTATTCTTTGATCCAGTATCGATAGTACAGATGAGTAACTGTGGTTTATTATTGCTATCTAATACTGGGATACAGGTATGTATTCACATCAGGAAGGTACGACTCTCACCACTTTCTCAGAGGAGTATATCAAATCATATTCTTTTGGCTCTGTCATTTTCTACAGAGCAAAATATTGTTTTTATTCAGGATTGAATAGTGATATTATCCTTAGATCCGAGATAGACAAGTCCTCATTTATCATCGATGCCATAGTACCTCAGAAAATCTGATGCACCTCATTTTCAGAGAAGGACAGCGAGTGCGAGATTGGGGTGAAGTTCGACAACTTTTGGATTATTATCGAGTTTTTGAGAATGTCAAGTTTCTACTTCCATACGAATTTTTGGATCTATCTCCACCTCGACATCAGCTCTCAGGATCAAGAGTCTATCTCCAGCACAAGTTGAGATGAGCGCATATTCATTTCCATTCGTTCATACATACGTATCTCCATATTCAGTCCCAAGATTCTTTCTATGCTTGAGTGGATGACCGTTATATTGCGATCATTCCCTCTGATATCGAGCAATAGTACCGCCTTCACCCTGCTGAAATGCGAATATGTTCTGTCCATCAGTGTATAGGAGTCCGTGTCGTGGATCTCACTCGATCTTATAGAGCTCGACTCAGGGGAATCCAGGGAGATCATTCACTAGGCCCTCCGTCATCAGTTTATGACCTCTCAGACTTATCGGCGTTATTATTTCTCATTGGTTATTCAGAAATAACCAATGGTTATTGATTCTCTGCACCGGTACTTGCATCTTCTCGAAATCAAAAACGAAATCTATATTCGTTCCATTGAGCATTCCATGATAATCACTATGACGATGTCCAGATATTCAATTAATTTCCCCAAATTCTCATTTGATTCGTTTCGCAGGAGTCAATTGTCGAAATATTTTCTTTCCTCATGAGTATGATACTTGTTCTAACTCAAGAAGTTCACCTTGTTTTCATCGATAATATGGTCACTGAAGTGAATCCTTTTCTCATGGCGCTATATAGGCATTGATAAGTGCTTCACGTGAATCAAGGGCAAAATCCCAAGTATCTTCTCGCTTGATAGCAAGACGAGTATTATTATCTTTTGGTTTTCACATCAACCGAAATCCACCCTCTTCCCGAAGCGTGAAGTAGAAATTATCACCGCTCACATCTCAGAGTATCGACTCAGCGATATCGAGTGTATCAAACCTATATCAGCTCGGGGATACGAGCGAGATATCTGATCTTGATGATCTATTCTGAAATGGGTCATTTCAAGCATTTGATGAATCATCATCAGTAAGTACCATGCAGCCCTGATAAAGTTTCGGTCACAACTTTTCCCACACTACCGTATAGTCTTGTGATTTTCATGTATGATGGATAATCTTCACTTTAGCACTATTCTCTGCTATAGTGCTCACGATGAGAGGCCTATTTCCAAAGAGAAATGGCTTGCCATCGGACTGGACGACAGAGGGAAGAGCAGTAATTGTTCCTGGCAGAGTGATAAATCATACCTGATGAGAGAAAGGCTGGAGTATCTCTAGAGAGGAAGTTGAACTATTGGACATAGAAAAAATAAAGAGAATAAAAAGAGAATAGTAAAAGTATAGCCTTTCCATACTTTTGTCAAGACAATATATATTTTTATTGCACTATAATAGTTTACATATGATGAAAATTCTATACAATATTTATACTTTTTCTCATTGTTACTCTTATGCGTCACATATTGTCAGCAAAGCAATTCTCCCGATCCGATCTCGAATATCTCATGTCAGAAGCACGGAAGATGGATGATCTCCTCACCAAGTGAGGCAGTCGTATGTTCGATGAGCGGATCATGGCAACCCTCTTCTATGAACCATCTACCCGTACAAGACTCTCCTTCGAGACGGCGATGCTCCGTCTTGGGGGCAAGGTCATCTCCGAGACAGACGTGACATTCTCGAGCCAGTCGAAATGAGAAATCCTCGCAGATACCATCAGGATAATAGCAGGCTATGCTGATATCATCGCGATTCGATCGAAGAATGTCGGGGACGCTCAACTCGCGAGCGAATACTCGAGTGTTCCTGTGATCAATGCCGGAGATGGTTCAGGAGAACATCCGACACAAGCCCTCCTCGATCTCTATACGATAGCGAAAGAATTTCCAAAAATCTTCCATGATGCGCCTCTACAAGTGACATTCATCTGAGATCTTCGTTATGGCCGAACGGTACATTCACTCTCACTCCTCCTCAGGAATTTCGCGCATATATCACTCTCATTCATCGCACCAGAGAACCTCAATCTCCCTGAAGAATATAGAAGGGAAGGGGATATGATTCTCGAAGAGCTCCCCGAGTCACTCCTCATATCGAGTGACGTTATCTACATGACACGAGTCCAGAAAGAGCGATTTCCGAATATCGAATCCTATGATCTCGTGAAGGATCTCTTCGTATTCGATGAGACAACTGTCACAAAGATGAGAAAAGAGGCAATTCTCATGCATCCTCTTCCTCGTGTGAACGAGATCAGTCTCGGTATTGACTCCCTGCCTCAGGCTCGATACTTCGAGCAGGCACAGAACGGTGTCCCTATGCGTATGGCACTGGTGAAGTATTGTCTCGAAGGATAAAACTTGCTTTTCCCCATTTTTTCATATGATACAACTACTTTTATAATTCATTTCTACTCTATGGCAGAACGTTCACTCATCATCCTCAAGCCTGATACCATACATCGTGGACTCATCGGTCAAGTGCTCGCTCGTATCGAACAGCGTGGACTCAAGCCTATTGCTCTCAAGATGGCGAACGTCGCACGAGAGAAGCTCGATGAACACTATGGTCATCTCACATCGAAGCCGTTCTATCCTGAGATCGTTGCCTATATGACTCTCGGTCCTGTCGTCTTCGTGATTGTCGAGGGAGACAATGCTGTCGGTGCTATGAGACAACTCTGTGGTGCGACAGATCCCGCTCAGGCAGACATGGGAACGGTTCGTGCTGACTTTGCGACCACGATCCGCTACAACCTCATTCACGCATCTGACTCTGTCGAGAATGCCACCGCTGAAATCGCTCGATTTTTCCATGAAAGTGAGATTTGTGAGTATGAGAGAAAGGTAATATAAAAGTAAGGATTTACTTTGACATAGTTCTATAAAATATTATACTAACTTCTAGTAATTCTTTTTTTATAATCCCATGGGTACATCAATTGATACTGCAACGTTTTCTCACGAGCAATGAAAGATGATAGCTCAACTTGCTCTCATGACTGAGCAATGACACTCACC
>JAYTYQ010000116.1:0-1153 GCA_043742285.1 Candidatus Altimarinota bacterium | reverse complement strand
TTCAGGACTTTCTCATGGTCGAGCCTCATGAGTGTGAACAGAGGAAAGTATTCACACCATACTCGATGCTTTGGAAAAAGTTCCTGATAGCACATCCAGCAAGACTTTTGATACAAGATTTTGATGGATCGAAGGTAGATTGGTTCGTACCTGAAACAAGAAAAGAGATCGGTGAGATCATCACAGTACCTCACCATCCACTCTGGACGATGCGATTCGGTCATGAGCGTATGGATCGTGTCTTCTCTCACTATGATGATCTGCGGAATCTCCCTGCAGTCGATGGCTCGACACGACTTTCTCCATATATCCGATTCGGGATATTTTCTATCAGGGAGATATATGCGAAGATGAAGGATAATCCTACTTTACTCTCAGAGATTATCTGGCGAGAGTTCTGGTATCAGATCGCGTATTATTTTCCATTCACATACTCCCTAGAGTTTCAGGAGAGAAGGCGTCAAATTGATTGGAAAAAAGATGAAAATAGCTATGAGTGGGAGATGTTCCAGAGGTGAAAGACGTGATATCCCCTCATCGATGCTGCTATCAGACAGCTTATCGAGACGAACTGGATGCATAATCGTCTCCGTATGGTGGTCGCATCATTTCTCACGAAAAATCTCGGGATTGATTGGAGGCTATGAGAAAAATGGTTCAAGAAATATCTCATCGACTACGATGAAGCCGTGAACTATGGGAACTGGCAGTGGAGCGCATCGGTAGGTGCAGATCCCAAGCCAGTTCGTATCTTCAATCCTCTTCTCCAATCAGAGAAGTTCGATACAGAGTGTCGATTTATCAAGAAATACATCCCCGAACTCGAATGAGTCGACCCAAAGAGGATCCACACTCTTGATCTGAAGGGATTATACTTTCCTCCTATCGTAGACCAAAAGGAGAGTGCAGCGAGGGCGAGAGAGAGATATAGGGGAGAATTATAATATTGCTTTTATTTTTCATAGTTCTTTTATATGCTGATCTAATGCAAGATGACTGAGGTTTATATACGGATCTTCTATTTTGTTTATATCATTCGTTATTTGTGATTGATTTTTGGGATATAGGTAAAATGTGTTGGTATTTAGGAGATCGGTAAAATGTGTTGGTTTTATATGCCATCCTGGACCTTCCTGTTCTGCTCTTCGAGGAG
>JAYTYQ010000115.1:0-1605 GCA_043742285.1 Candidatus Altimarinota bacterium | reverse complement strand
ATTTGATTTCCTTGAGAAAGATCTATAATACTTCACATAAGTTACATTATGTGAAGTATTATAGATCTGAGAATTCTATGAAGTATCATTTTATTTTCTTGTATTCTTCCTCCATTCACTATACTGTGAGTGAAAAATATTTTCACTATGAATTCTGTCTTCTTCGATGCATCTGGGAAACGAAAAAGAATATTCAAAACTCTTGTATTTCTTTTGGGATTGTTGCTAATACTTGGATTTTTTGTACTCATCGCAAGTATTATACTGAAGCCTGAACTTTCTGGATCGGGATATTTTCAAGGCATTTCGCATCGTTTTGGGTTCAAGAAACATGCATTCAATGGAATGAGTACCAATGCAGAATCAACGAAAAATAAGATCACAAATCTCATATATACATCAACAGGAGAGATAGGAAGGCCGATCAAGATACATGCCTTCTGAGTCGAATGGGATGATGGAAGTAGAGAGTCTCTCATGCAGAATATAGAAAATATTGATACACTCATTCTCGAGGAATTTGGTGTGACATCGACGGGGTGAGTTCAGACAATATCGGAGGAGAAGTTCCAGAAAACATTGAGCTTCATCCGCAAAACCAAGCCGAATCAAGAGATCACTCCTATTATCAATAACTATAATTCCCTCTCGGGAACGTGGGATACCCATCTCCTTGCAACAGTCCTCAGTGATCCAGGCATTCGTGATCATATGGAAGAGAATATTATCACATCACTTGCTCAGTATTCACTCCAAGGAATTTCGATCGATTTTGAGTCAATCGATGATCCAATACTTCCCTTCTATTACGACTTTCTCGAGGAACTCCACACCAAAATGAATGGGAAATATTCTCTCTCTGTGAATATTCCAATCAATAATGACTCCTATGACTATAAACGGATCGGGAATGCAGTAGATACCATCATGATCATGGCCTATGATGAGCATTGGCTCACGGGTGGGGCTGGGCCGATTGCTTCACTGGACTGGTTCGCAGATGGTGTGACTGAGGTACTCAAGACAGTTGAGAAAGAGAAAGTGACCGTCATTCTCGGGAATTATGGCTATGACTGGAATACCACGAAAAAAACAACATCAGCTCTCACATTTCAAGAGACCATGGCACTCGCGACTGAATCAGATAACAGTATCGAGTTTGATTCTGGAAGTCTGAATCCTGGATTTTCTTATACCGATGGAGCAGGCAATGATCATGAAATCTGGTACCTCGATGCCATCACCGCATACAATCAGATGCAAGTGCTCAAAAAACTTGGCGTTGACAATGTCTGACTCTGGAGGCTTGGATCTGAAGATCCATCGATCTGGAAAATCCTGAAATGAGACACTGAAGAATCACTCAAGAACTTCTCCTATGGATATGCACTCACCTATGATGGTATCGGTGAACTCTATAAAGTGACCAGTCACCCGAAAGAGTGAGTTCGTACGATTGATATGGAAAGCAACATCATCACGGACGAAGATATCACGACCTATCCCCTTCCCTATGTGATCACTCGATATGGCTGAGGATCACCAAAAAAAGTCGTTCTCACTTTCGATGATGGACCTGATCCAGTATACACTCCTGAGATTCTC
>JAYTYQ010000114.1:0-10699 GCA_043742285.1 Candidatus Altimarinota bacterium | reverse complement strand
TCATGCTGCTGGAGAGGTAGTAGTTGCTGGAGTAGCTGGTTTAGTACTTCCCCCATCGAAGAGTTTTTCTATTCTACTGAATATATCCGAGCCACTATTGAGTGCGCCGATACCGAAGAGAGTTCCAACACCTCAGAAGAATCCGAGCTTAGAGAAGAGCTTATATACTCCATATATCATCGCGGCACCGATACCGAGCTGAGCCATAGGGTCACCATTTGCGAGCTTGAATAAATCACCTATACCTCACATGAGTCCACCGGCAGAGTCTTTTGCTATACCAGTTACTGCTCCTCATGTTTTCCCATCTTGTCCGAGTTGTGCGGTGAATCGGTTCGATGGAGCACTAGGAATATTTGGTGTATTGGGTGCTGGTGGCGCATTCGCAGGAGCATTCCCACCTGTAGCCACCGCACCTGTATTTACAGCAGCCTTCACTTTATCTGCATTTTTCTCCATCCATGCTCCGATTTGTCCCATATCATTGAAACCTGCGATTGCCTGAGGCATATTGACACCTACTAGGAGAGACTGAGATTTCAGTATACTTTCTATGTCGCCACTTTTATTTCCAGCTTTCTGGAGATCATTCAGGTACATGATAAAGTTTTCTGTCGATGCCTTCGGATCGATGATATCTTTTCCACTCGCGTCCTTTGTCTTCTTCATCTCTGCATATTTCGAGAATGACGGTGAGCTATAGAGCATGCCGAGCTTGATCGTATCGAGAGAGATACGATTCGTATTTACGAGTGTCTGGAGTTTTTCTTGGAGATTTACTATATCTGTACCAGGTTTTGGTATGATCATGATCTGACCATTTTGCATCGTGAGATTGTGTCCTGCAGATCTGAGAATATCGAATATGATAGCACCATGAATTCCTCGAAGGGTGGATTTTGTCTGCCCATCTGGAAGTATATTAATAAATTTCTCACTTGTCCTCACGGCTTTCTCGAGATTTTCTGGATTGATCTCTGCGAGAGCATCTTTCACTTCCTGGACATCATTCTGAGCTGTTGCGCTTTGTGTTTGAACTAGTATCGGCACCTTGCCCAGAGTGGCCCCAATAGTAGATCGTATACTTCTATCTACTATTGGGGCAGGTATTATACGCTTCCCATCTGTATCGACAAAATCTTTGAGTTCTTCGAGTTGAGCTTTTACTTCTGAATTATCTATTTCTCTCTGTGCAATGATAGTAAGCCATCCTTGGAGTACCGGATCTTTTGGATTCTTACAAAGTTCATTTTTTGCATAGGCTATTGCTAATCGGAGTGCCATAGAGGGGAGAGAGGTTCTTGCTGTATCTGTAGACTTTATTGTATCATAATCAGTTTGTATTGTTTGACGGAGTCACATATTTTGAAGTATTAATGATTATTATTTCCTCCACCCTACCATACTCTTCACTTTTTCGCAAATATATGAGACGGTTTTCGAGGATTATCCTCTGAAATATACAGAAAAGAGGAGTAAAATCAAGTTATTAATTATATTTATTGTGAGTCAATACTCTGCAAATACATGATGAATAGAGTTGCTACTCTTCTAAAAATCCATACAATTCGCCCATATTAAATTCAGATTGATTATGCTCAAAAACGATATTCTCGAAAATATCCTCATCGATAAGCTCATTTTCTGAGGGAAGTGACTCGGAGTCGCACCCGATGGACGCAAGGTCATCATCACATGAGGGTGTATACCTTGAAGTCGCGTCAGTGTTCGCATTCTCAAGGCTCGAAAATCTCACTATGAAGGCCAACAACTCAATGTCATATCGAAATCTCCGATCGAGATCGAACTTCCTGAAGGATTCCAACTCTATGGTGGGGCGAAGTGGCTCACGATCGGGTATGAAGATCAGTTGAAGATCAAGGAGGAACAAGTGAAGGAGGCATTTTTCCACCTCTCGGAATATATTCAGGATGTTCGCTGGCATCCGATTGTTCCTTCACCAGAACTCTATGGATACCGCAATAAGGTCGAGTTCTCTTGGGGCAAATATATCAGTGCCAAGGAAGGAATTCATGATGATTTTCGCTTCGGATTCCATGCGCAAGGACAGTTTGATCGGATCATTGACTGTAGTTATTGTGCTCTTGCAGATGCAGAGATCAATGCGATTTTTCTCGATGTTGATACCTTCTCTCGGGCTTCAGGACTTCCAACGTATGATCCGAAGACACAAGTTTGATTTTATCGCCATTTTGTCGTTCGCAAGGCGAAGAAGACGGGTGAGATCATGCTCATATTCTCGGTGAATGGGATATGGAAAGATACACAGACAGAAGACACAATGGAATATTTTTTCACTGATATGGTTCGAGAATTGTCCGAAAAATACAAAAATATCGTCTCAATATATTTCCTCGAGAACACTGGAAAGGCGGATATCGTCACAGGAAATCCAGTTCTCCTCTTCGGAAAGAAGTCTATTCAAGAAGAGCTTCTTGGTCTCACCTTTGAGATCCAGCCGAAGAGCTTCTTCCAGGTGAACACTCTCTGAGCCGAGAAGCTCTACACGAGTGTGATCAATGCAATAGAGCACAAATGAGGAATACTTCTTGATCTCTATGCTGGGACTGGGACTATTGGAATACTCCTTGCCCCCTATTTTCAGAAGGTGTATTCTGTCGAACTTGTTGCCGATGCGAGTCGTGATGGAGAGAAGAATTCGGTCAGAAATGGTATCACAAATGTCGAATTCGTGAATGCTAAAGTGGAAGATTTTACGGCACAGATTGGTTCTAGATTCACCATTGATACTTCACAATTGACAATTATAGTTGATCCTCCGCGAGATGGTATGCATCCATCGACTCTCCCTTGTATTCTCTCATTGGGTGCCCGAGAGATCATCTACGTCTCTTGCAATCCAGCGACTCTCGCTCGTGATCTTGCCGTATTGCTTGGCAAATGAGATGCATCAACTGTGAAGTCTGAGGAAGACGAAGGAGTCAGTCAGACCGTTCCTTCTCCCCCCCCTATAGCTTCCACCTCTTCAACAGCCCAATATCGTATCACGGATATCATTCCCGTCGATATGTTTCCTCATACGCATCATATCGAGACGGTGGTGCGGTTAGAGAGAAGAGATTAGAATGTCCACTTGGCTCATACTTGAGCCTTCTTTCATGAAATGCCTCATGTCTCAACTCACGCGAACCATTTTCCATTGGCGGATATTCTTCATTCGATACTTGCTCGAATTATATCCTGGTTTGTCGGTCAGAATATATCTGTTGCTCGAACAGTCGACTTTTCGAAAGTCGTTTTCAGACTCGCATTTCCATATCAGATACCGATAGTTGATTCATTTGCAATGGGTCATCTTGTAGCCTCGGCTTTGGCGAATAGTGTACCTCCACTTCCGACCTTTGTCTCAATACCCATACTAGAATTGATAGTTGTATAGCTTTGCCCGATGGGATTGAGATCTCGTGCAGATATACTTTGTACATTTACTCAACGACTTGTGTCAACACTCACTGCCCCCGATACCTTCGTGTCTGGGGTGAACATCAGATTGTATCATCATGTGATATTCATACCGCTCTCAGCACTCACGCCCGTTCAGAGTGGTCAGAGTGTCGCATAGTCAGTATTGGTTGGTGTAGATCATTGTCCGATAATACGGGCTCCAGCGCCGAGATAGATATTCGAACCATTACCGAGGTCCTTTTCTCCGCGTACTCAACCTTGTAGCTGGAATATATTCCCTTTCTGTCCGGATTTCGCTCCAGCAAATCGCATGCTATTTTTTGAGAGACTTCCTTCGAGTACTGCACTTCACTTCCAGCCTCATGAGAGATCGATATCACTCCACTGTTTCCCGAGAGCAACGGAGATAGTTTGAGACTGAACGGTTGGGATGAGCGTCGATTCGCTATATTTGCCTCGGATATAGATACCGTTCTCGAATGTATATTGTCCACGGAATCATTTTCGGTCGTTATAGAGAGCGATATTCACCCCATCTTCTGGTTGTCGTCAACTCTCGAGATATTTTGCTACATCGAGCTCTGAGAGTACTTCTCGACGAAATACATTTGTGAGGGGAGTCTCGACATGACCGACGATCTTCCCAGTAGAATCCGTGATATAGTTTCTTATAGCAATACCTCTATTGGCTATGGAATAGGTATCAATGAGCTCTTCCATAGTGCTCGAGGTATAGAGCTTGCCATAATCAGAGATCACCTTCTTGCCACCTATATCCATGACCGCGACGACATGACCCACTCCACCACTCGATACCGTCATGGTTCCCGCTGGTGTTCCCCATGCTTCTGCCATACTCGCGACCGCGACATGGATCGAAGAACAGACTCATGCTGGTACCTGTTCTCATGTTTGGAAGGCTTTCGCAAGAGCCTGCATACTCTCGAATGGCTTCACGGGTGAGAATTTCCCAGAATTTGCCTTGTCCCAATTGTAGGTGAGTCCGTTCAGGTTGGCTCACACCATCCCGAGAAATATGATTTTCTCTTCCGCTGAGAGAGACTTTCCTATCGTGAGAATTTCTTTTTTGTAATCGGCTTCTGTGATCACTCAACCAGTTTGGATCTTGGTCATGAACATGCCCAGTGTATCCATAGAATTCAGGTATTGGGACCGCACATCGGCGACACTATATTCTTTTTTGTACAATGTTGTGAACAGAGCTGCGGAAGCTGTGATTTTGGAATCAACATCGATGCCACTGAAGACATATCGATACCGCATTTTCTCAGCATTGTAGAGGCTTCTCTGAGCCGTTGTCATGGACGATCGAGCTGAGTCAACATAGCGAAATTGTCTATCTCGGCTATCTGCCCATTGTTGCGTAGTATCCCATGCCCTCCCTGCAAGATTGGAGAGGTTCATATAGGGAATATTCACCTGATTGAATGTATCGATTATCTTTGTTTGTTCCATTCATGTTCTATCATTAGGAACCATGATATATTTCCCATTCTGATCTTGCGACCAATATGCTTGTCCACTTTGTACCAAGTCCCATCATTGTGTGAGGGAAGCCTGATTGGCGATGAAATAATCATTGGCAGCATTGGACCTATTCTCTGCTTCCGTCTTCCATCGTGCATACCCAGTTTGTATATCCGAAAAAGTAGTGACTTCCGCTCGATAGCCTTCCTGAGTAGTGTGAAATGCCATATTTGCCTTTCATAAGTCCTTATCTCCAGTATGGTAATCCATTCTCATTCCACCCGTATTTGCAATGGATCATTGTGGTCTATAGTTACTCGAACTCCCTCCTCATTCAACAGTTATGGGGAATTTCCCCTTACCACCCAGTGAATCAGCAAGAGGGGCTCCAAAACGATCGAATACCCTCGTAATCTTTTGACGTGCTCCAGAGCTTGCCTCAATTCATGTAGCCATTCGCTCAGTTGGTGTTTCGAGAATTATCGGAGTTCCATCTGGATTCTTTCCGAATTTTACGGCTTCAGAAGTGAGAGAATATGGGGGGGGGCTTTCATTGCTATCTGCCATATCGTAGAGTGTTTATGAGAATATTTGTGCGAGCTCTGTGACTTCCAATCGCAGTTCTTCTATGACTTCGAGTTGTCCCTCGAATGGAAGCTCATCGAAGCGGACGAACAGAATGACCTTCTCCATACCTGAAAATGCACAAGAGAGATCGAGATAATATTTGAGAAGTTTTTTTCTTTCCTTGAAATTCATAGAGAAAAAGATAATCTGAAAGCAGTCTAGCATGTATTGTATTTTTTTGCAAAAATTGGAACTATGTCTAATTCCCACTTCCTCATCCTCTCATCTTGATCCGCCCCGATTCGCAATGGCGATGTCCAGTATCCATTTCGTGTGGATTCGGATTTCTTGGCGTGGACCCATATGGATATCGAATGAGCCATGCTTCTCGTCGATCTCCATTCAGACGAGCGCGTTCTGTTTTTCGATGAACCCACTGAACAGAAGCGACAGTGGGAATCAATCCGATGGGATACAGAGAAGATTCGGTCACGAGGGTTCATGTGAACAATTCTCCCACGCAGCCAGATACAATCATACTTGGATCAATTGAGGGGGGAGTTTCTCCTTCCAGATCACGGAGTAGCATCGACCGAGAAGGATTCTCTCTGGATCCGATCTCTCCTCGCAGGTAAGAGTCTATGAAGTGCACAGAGACACCTCATCGAGAAACGACTCTTCAAATCAAGAGAAGATATTGCCAAGATCAAGAGAGCCATCGAGATCACAGAGAAAACGTACAATTATATGACCACAAATGTCCGTCATTGAATGTATGAATATGAGATCGAAGCCATGATCGCATACCAATTTCGCCTTCATCGTGGAACTGAAGCTTTTCCTACTATTGTTGCCAGTTGACCGAACGCATGCACACTTCACTATACTGCGCATGATCGTCGTCTCAAGGAGTGAGATCTTATCTTACTTGATTTTGGGATCGAGATCGATGGATATGGTGCTGATATTTCTCGGACATTTCCAGTTGCTTGAACATTCTCGCCTCGGCAACAGCTCCTCTATGATGCGGTGTGCGACGTGAAGATGTTTGCTGAGCAAACTCTGAAACCCGGAATGACACGAAAGGCATGGAATATCTGAGTCAAAGAGTATATGTATCGTCAGTGTGAGAATCTGGGGCTACCAAATATAGAGAAATATACTCCACTGACCAATCCATATTTTCCTCACTCTATCGGGCACTTTCTCGGTCTCGATACGCATGATATCTGAGATTCGGATATGCCTCTTGTTGCGGGCATGGTGCTCACGATTGAGCCAGGAATCTATATCAGGCATGAATCCATCGGGATTCGTATCGAGGACGACTATCTGGTCACAGCGAATGGGTGTGAGCGACTCTAGAAATCTCTCGATGGGAGAATGCTATACAATCTCGAATTCTGCAAAAAGAGGGAAGTGATCCGATGTCTTGATAGCATGTCCTACTTCCGCATAGCGCGGAGTCACACCGCGATAGAGGATATGATCGAGCTTCAGAAATCTTCGATCATTCTCAGGTATGAGCCATTCGAGCCCAAGTGAATTCGACACGGCTTTGAGTTGACGGACTCTTTTTTTGCTCCAGGTATTGAAGTCACCCGCCCAGATCATCGGTCATACGTGATCCTCTATGGCGAGCGCGACTGCCTCGATCTGGCGAAGAAATGGTTTTCCAAAATTGAAGTTCATTGCATGGGTATTCACGACCAGGAGTTTCTCAGTCCTTCCAGCGATATCGATGAGACTGATGCCAGTAGATTTTGGGGTACGTAGGATCGGTTCTCGATCTGCGGTGGGGAGGATAGCAAGGATTTTTTGTCGATATTTCGATCCCGTGAGGACGCCTGTTTCACGATTTTTGCTCATCGAAAAACTTCGAAAAAAATCCCAATTGAAATCAGTAATATTTTTCCAGATATTGGTCCATGTATCGGACATCACGGCTTCCTGCATCAAGATGATATCAAAATCACGAAACATACGTTCAATATCACGACTCAACTTCTTCGAGAGGCATTTATGGACGTTCCAGACACAGATACGAAATGATGAATCTATCGCTTCTATTCCCGAGATTCAAAAGGTAAAAATATTATTTGTTTTCATAATTTTGTGACGCCAATTCAAACCAATATATTTTTGAGTGTAACAGAAAATGAGAGAATTTGCAATCATTTTTGAGTTTTTCCGAATTCTCCATATAATCGTAGAAGCTTTTGGTATCTAACAAGTATTTGTATGAAAAAATGACTTCTCACTCTTATTTCTGGCTATGCCGCTGGACTCGCTATCGCCATGAAGTTTCGCAAGGACCAATGAACATCAAAACTCTCCACACAAACTCCAGAGAAAGGAGTCGAAGGATTCATCCATGAAGTGGTCGATATCCACCGGGTGGCTTTCGATGAGGCAAAAAAATTCTTCGATGAGCACCTCGGTGATGTGACGGATTTCGATTCTCTAAAGGGGAAGGTAGAGCGTGTAGTGGCTTCATTTATCCCAGAGATACAGACCCAGATTGATACACTCAATGCTGAAGGTGATGCGAAAAAACAAGAAGCACTCGATCTCATCGAGAAATCATATGGTGAGAAGCAAGCATTTCTCCAGACGGCTCATGCTCGAGCGGAACGTTTCATCGACAGCGGAAGTGATATCCTCAAGTCTTGGATCGCTGAAGTCACGAAAAAACTCGATGCCGCCTATGAGAAACTCAAAAAAGATAGCCAAGTATAATCTTCTTGATCCGCTCTCAACAGTGGATCATTTTTAACCATTTCATACCTCCTATGTCACCACAAGATAATAATACTCATCCCGAAGAAGTGAATATTGACTCATCAGTCCTCGAGGATATACGAGCCACGCTCGATACTGATGTCACAGACTGAGATCAGACCACTTCATGAGACTCCACTTCATCAGAAACAGAAGTGCAGAAGCTTCTCGCAGCACTCATTCGTTCCCAAGCGGACTATCAGAATCTCCTCATGCGCATGGATCGAGACAAGGCAGATATGGCGTACTTCCTCTCGGCGAAGATTCTCCTTCCACTGCTCACGCAAGTAGATAATCTCGAACGAGCTGTGAAGCTCAAGTCATGAGTTGAAGGGGATGCTTTCATCGATGGGATCCGATCGGTCCAGTCAGGACTCCAGAAATTCCTCGAATCACAATGAGTCACCGCATTCGACTCCGTAGGACTCGAAGTCGATCCAGATCGTCATGAAGTGATGACCGAAATGCCTGGAGCATCAGGGAAAATCATCCAAGAATTCGAGCGATGATACCTCCTTCGAGATCGTATCCTTCGTCATGCGAAGGTCGTTGTCGGGAGTGGAGAATAGATAGTAGGTAAGTGATAGGATAAAAAAAGAGAATTTCAGATAAGACCCTAACCCTTCGGTATCATGCATTCCACTATTCGAGAGATTCTCGCCAAGATCGAAACACTCAATATAGAGCTTCGTGGTGAGTATGAGCGACTCTCTGAGAAGTATGGATTCTATTTTCAACGGAAAAAAGTCATCTTTCTCGAAATGTTTCGTGAGAAGAATAAGCGTAAAAAAGTCCCACTCTATCAATATCTAATTCCGAGGAATTGGCGACATGTTCGTTATATCCTCTCGATTCCATTCATCTACGGGATGATCGTTCCAGCCATATTTCTCGATATAGCCCTCACGATCTATCAGCGTATCACTTTCCCACTCTATACCATTCCGCTCGTTCGCAGGTCTGACTTCATCATGGATGATCGACGATTCCTCGACTATCTCAATATCCTCGAGAAGATCAATTGTCTCTACTGTAGCTATGTGAACTGAGTATTTGCGTATGCGGTTGAGGTGGGTTCTCGGACAGAACGTTTCTGGTGTCCTCTCAAGTCGGCTCAAAAACCCCGGTTCACACACTGATGGTACAAGGATTTTGCTGACTATGGTGATCCCGATGATTGGCGTGAGAAGATGGTCTATGATGAGAAGATGTTCATCGATGCTTATGGCGACAAGGTTCTGATCAAATAGGAAGCGCTCGACCCCCCTTTTCTCCTTTGTATTCTCGGCACGAGAATCTGTACCGCCCAAGCGCTCACAGAAGAGCCATGTCCCACACCCCAATCCCCACTATTCACCATTTATACTTTTTTCTCGTACTTCATGCTTCCTTCACTCCTCACATCTCGTCTGCGAAAGATTCTCGATATTGACTATCCAACGGTCATCAATGCACTGACACACGAACGTCAAGGATCTCTGCGAATCAATACACTCAAAGGCGATGCAATGGATATTATAGCAGAATTTGCTGAGAAATGAATCATCCTGACTTCATTCGAGCCTATTCTCTGAGCGTATTTCTTCGATCGAGTACATGAATATGCGATCAAGGGAACTCGCGCCTTCTATGATGGGAAGATATACCTTCAGTCTCTCGCTTCCATGATTCCAGTGCTGGCACTCGAACCCAGAGCTCAGGAACTCATCCTCGATATCTGTGCAGCGCCTGGATCGAAGACAACGCAACTCGCCGCTCTGATGCACAATAAGTGAAAAATCATCGCCATCGAACACAATCAGATCCGTTTCGATAAGCTCATGCACAATTGCACTCTTCAAGGAGCGACGAATGTCGAAGGGATCAAGCTCGACGCGAAGAAATATTTCATGTGAGACTATGAAGTGACGGGTGAAGAGATCCACAAGAAGGGAAAATATGCGAAGTATATCGAACCAAAAGCATGAGAAAAGAGCGACACTGATGAGCGAACAATTCCCCTCTTCGATCGTATTCTCCTTGATGCACCGTGTAGTGCGGAGGGGCGTATCCTCATCGAGAATGAGAAATCCTATGGCTTCTGGACGCTCGAGAATATCGCAGAAAAATCAGCACTCCAGTATGAGCTTCTCTCACTCGCAGTCGATGCTCTGAAGTCATGAGGGACACTCGTCTATTCGACCTGTACGCTCGCACCAGAGGAGAATGAAGGAGTGATCTCCCGAGTTCTGGATGCTCACAAGGACCTGAAGCTCCAGAATATCAATCTCGGACTCTCAGGCTCTCAATGGTGGAAACGATGAATCGAGAGCTTCGAAGGACAGAAGTATCATGCTGATATCTCGAAATGTGTCCGTATCCTTCCTTCACCCGAGACAGAAGGATTTTTCATTGCCAAGATCGGGAAGAAGTAGAA
>JAYTYQ010000113.1:0-2081 GCA_043742285.1 Candidatus Altimarinota bacterium | reverse complement strand
CTCCACCATAGAGCTTCTCTTGCTCTACTCTCCAGAGACTATTGAGTTCTTTGTAGGTGAGTTCATTTCCACTGTGTATCTGTGTGTGTACCTCTCTCTCGAAAGAGACATAGTTCACCTGACGCCATATCGTCGCGAAAATATCTCCGAGTCGTTCATTGAGGTATTCGCGATATTCATCGACTGAGACGAGTGACTTCACCTTCTCACCGAGAAGCATCTCCGCGAAGATAGAGGCGGTCTCTGCCATCGAGAGCGGAGAATCATAGACAGGCGCTTCTTGAACCTGAGAGAGGTGACCATGGATCGCATGTCCGAGCTCGTGAGAGATCGTGGAGACATCTCGAAGTTTGCCTGTGAAGTTCAGGAGGACGAAGCTCTCATCTCACTTGCGATAGCTCGCAAAGGCTCAGCCTCGCTTCCCTGCTCGTGGGAAGACGTCAATACGCTCTTCTTCGATCATCCGCTTCGAATAGTCATAGAAATCCTGATCGAAGTCCTTCATGACAGAAAGATGGAGATCATATGCTTCATCGAAGGTGAAGTCCTTGTCTACAGAACCAAGCGGTGCACCCGTATCCCAGACGGAGAAAACACTACCCCGCCCTTCGGGCACCCCTTCATTCTGAAGGGGAATAGTACCCGATTCCCCTTCTTTAGAAGGGGTGGCGCAAAGCGCCGGGGTAGTGGTACCGGATACTGCTTCTCCTTTAGGAGAAGGCTGGAGTGAGGTCAGTCCCAGCATCTTCGCTTTCGCTCTGAGGAATCGAGCATAGATCGGATACGCCTTCTCGACTTCTCCTAGGAGCATATCGACGACTTCATCATCCATCTCTTCTCCAAGGTTGCGCTGTGCCATGACATTCTCACTATAACCACGCATACGGATCTCGGATGACCAATCTTTCACGATCGATGTGTAGATATTACCAAGTGATATCTGATTTTGTTTCGAGTTATACACACGACGAAGTGATCGATATGCTTCTTCTCGAATACTGCGATCACTATGCTGTCGATAACTTCGGACTTCTTCTTCGGTCATCATCTTCTCTTCGCCATGCAATCGCATCATGAATTCATAAGAGCCCGTGAGCTCATCGTGAAGGGATCCTGCGAGTCCGAGGGGACGAGATTTGAGATTGAGAACCTTTTCTTCCGCTTCTGTGAGAACATATTTGATCCCGTCAGCCGTCGAGACGAGATCATTCTTGTAACGCTCGAGCTTTGGGTCTCGTGACCAATCGAGGATACGATCCACTCCGATCTCTTTCCAGCCCTGTGCGACGAAAAGGAGAAGATTGGATGCCTCAGTATAGATATAGTCGATTTCTCCCATTTTTTTGGTCACTTCGAGATCTTGTGTATCGAGAGAGCTCTTGTAGAAGAGGAAATAGCTCGGCGTCGCCATCTCATGTGAGAGCTTGGTATAGTCCGTATAGAATTCGAGGATTTCTTCTCCTTGTGTGAATGTAGCAAAAGTCGTTCCATATTTCTTCGCGAATGCTTCAGTTGCTGGCATGATATTCTCGATATCTGCTATGAATCGAAGATCATCGAGTCCAGTGTAGAAATATCGAGCAAGATTCCAAGAGGTAGGATAAGGCATAATGGGAGAATGGTAAAGTATAAGTTATAAATTATTCGCTGTAGAGAACGCTCTTGTGACAATCGCATTGAATCCGGGTCGCCAGTCAGAAAAAGTATTGATTTCTGAAGCCTTGATCCAGTAGAATCATTCATGTTCTGTGAGCCTCAGTTGAGGCTTTTCTCATATCTGGGAGAGATAGCAGAGAAAGATAAATGGTCGACGTTTCCCTTGTGTTGTCAGTTCATACCGTTTTTCAACGTGAAAAAGATGAGTATTCTCATCCGTCATATTCAGGGTGATTCAGAGTTCTTCTTGTATCTCACGATTCAGGGTACACATTGGAGAATTTTCTCCATCTGCTTTGCTGATCTTGCCTCACGGAAGCTCACGCCACAGAGGCAGTCATGGGTATGATTCTGTGAGAACCAAAATCTCATCACCACACTGGAGACAGAGCTTGGTTGCAACGAAGAATTGTTCTTCCATATCA
>JAYTYQ010000112.1:0-4087 GCA_043742285.1 Candidatus Altimarinota bacterium | reverse complement strand
AATCATTACTTCACATAATGTTGCAGAAAATATGGCTGTTGGCCTGGATCATCATGAGAAATATGGGACCAAAATAACCAATGATAGAGGATGACAATCAGGGCAGATTCTACCGACAAGGGGTATACTGACTATCACTTCGCAAGAATGACACAATAAAATGGATCCTGCGTGTGTGACATGAGTATCCGAACAGATACTCAGCGAGCAAGAATCACAGATTGCATCTATCAAAAATGAACTTATTTCCCTTCCAAAAGGTTCGATCGTTATCCTTATCCAATCGACGAACTTCCGTCTTTCGACATTTCGTATCAGGCTCGAACTCTTCCATCTCGGTATTCACGTCGTGGAATTCAATCATCTTGCCTATATTTCTGATATTGAGATCGATACATTCATCCAGTCCCTCACCTATCGAACGCCAGAATATGTGAGACTCGAGAGCATCATGGGTGATCTTATCGAGAGAAATAATCCTCAGTCTACTCGAGTAGAATCTATATATTGAGGTGTTCTCAATTTTTGACCACTCGAGAAGATCCGAGGAAATACAGGAGACTATACAAATGTAATCAATAAATGAGGGACTTTTCCAATAGGAGAGGTATTCACAGAAGCGATTGATCTGGAATCAGTGAACGGAAAGTGCCTCGTAGAATCCTACCCCAATGAGGATTTCTCAGTGAATGTCTGTGAACCATTCGAACTCTGTATTGAGAAGTGACGTGTCCTTCCCTCTCCTGATTTCCCTCCAGCATTCCAGAAGCTCTATGATTGGGTCATACTCTACGAATGAGAAGTGATGGTACGTGAGCTCGGATTTGGCCTCAATCCTTCGATATCGACCACCACTCCCCTCTCGGATATCAACTTCTACGAACGAAAACTCGGAGTCCATCTCTCACTCGGGAAAAAACACGGAATCTATGGGAAAAAACTTCCAAAGACAGAAGTACAGAGATTTCATATTGATGTTTTCGTGGCTCTATGATCGGTATATATCGGGGAGACTCAGATATTTGAGAATGGAAGATGGATCGTGTAGATGACACACTATGAACATCGACCAATTATTCCTTCACGAGTATGTTCTTCTCGATAAATGCTACGACTTCTAGGGGAGTGAATTGTGATTTTCTGAGGAAAAAATCCGCTCAGAGTTCCTTCACTTTTTTCTCCTCGTCGACTCACTCGAGATTGCTGTTCACGATAACGATGGGACGAATACTGGTATTGTACTTCAGCGTATGGAGCACCTCGAATCCATCCATATGAGGCATCATGATATCGAGAATGATGACAGAAGGATTGATCTCGACGGCACGTGCGATGCCACTGAGTCCATCTGATGCCTCGTGAACTGTATATCCCTTGGAGCGAAATGTGATGACATACATTTCTCGAATATCATCATTATCCTCGACAATCAGTATTGGCTTCGAAAGGGGATTGCCTCAGATGAGTTGAACTGAACTGAGCTTATTGATAGCCTTCATGAGCTCCTCATCCGATAGTGATGAAGGAAAGAGATGAATATGATTGAATTGCTCAACTTTTGGAATAGGGAGATTGTCTCCTCTCAGAACGATCTGACACTGAGCTTCCATGATTTTCTCCAGATCATCCGGAAATATAGGAGCCTCTTTGCAATCGACAATAATAATCGTTGTCGAAGGTATGGATGCATCGATATAATTCAATAGATGGGGAATATCGAATGTATACTGCACATCATAATAATTCATCCAAAGCATCCCAATCAGGGTTGGATCGAGAGTAGTGATGATACACTTACATGGCTGATTGGTTGTCATGATGGAGGGGGATAAAAAATATAAAAGAACTTCCAACTCCAACCTTGGATTCTACTCGGATTCATCCACCGAGAAGCTGTATGATCTGTCGACAGAGATGGAGTCAGAGACCAGTTCCATGGATACTTTTTTTGGTATAATTGGTATTGTCCATCTGATTGAATTTTTCGAAGATATGATCGATTTTTTCGGATTCAATACCCTTTCCTGTATCGGTTATTTTGACAAAAAGACACTCTGCTTCTATGAAGACTTTGATCTCAACTCTTCCCCCCGCTTCTGTGAATTTATACGCATTCGACAGGAGATTATTGCATACGAGGATGAATTTGGATTGATCAGTAGTGATTGTATCAATTTTTGATGAATCTGTCAAAATTAGTGCAATCCCCTTCTCTCGATAAAGATTCTCAAAATTCTCTACACACTTTTCGATGATATCTTTGATATTCACTTCCTCCCAGAGTATTTCGAAACGTCCAGCTTCAATCTTCGAAATATCGAGAATATTGTTGACGAGCTCGATGAGGGATTCTGTATTATTAAAGATCTTCTGCATATATGATCGAGCCTCTGGAGAGAGAGATCAGAAGGCATTGTTCAGAAAGAGATCCGAATACCCCTTGATGATCGTCATAGGAGTGCGCAGTTCATGTGAGGCAATAGCGAGGAAATTATCCTTGTTCTGATCGACATCTTGGAGTTTTCGGTAGGCAATCTCGAGTTCCTTGTTCTTGGAATTCAGAGTTTTTGTCTGTATTCTGACTTCTTCTTGGAGTGAACTATTGAAGTCGAGGACTTGCAGAGAGAGGGCAATCTTCGGGATGATACGATGGATGATCTTGATCTCCTCCTGTGTGATCGTATGTTCTGATTCCTTCTGTCCGAGTACGAGAAAATGGTCTCATTCCTTCTTCCCGTGATCGATCGAGAATATCACATCTCAGATCTTCTCGACTTCGACAAGGAGATCTCGCGTCTCCCCTTCTACGTCTTCTGTCTCGAGTTCTGAGAGAACGAGCGGACGTCGATAGTTCTTGAAATACTCCTGACACTTCGGATATCTGACGGTCTGATCACTTCCAAGGATCTCGACTTTCCTGATCTTCATGGCGTTCCAGAATATCCCTTCGAGATCACTGAGGAGTTCGACAGCACTCCGATAGACTCATTTCTTGTCGAGGAACTTCTCTGTCTCCCGCTTGAGTTCAGCAAGCGATGCGAGGAGGAAGAATCCTGAGATTTTCCTCGAGCGATTCAGCAAGAATGCTACAATCAGAAGAGAAATTCACAGAAGTGTCTCGACAGGTTGTATTTTCGGTGTATATTGGAAATAATTGACTGATATATACCACAAAATCATTCCAGAAAATGCAGATATTACTATGATAAATACAATCCTGAGTATCTGGAGTATAGCAGATCGAGCATCGAAAAGGTGATGATGTAGAATGGAATATCCTATGATAACAGGATAGAGTCATGTTAAAATAGCAGTATATGGATATATATTTATTCAGTATACTGGAAGAAAGAGTGCACCTCATCCAAATACCCCTACAGCTATTCCAGTTGAGAAATATAGAACCCGTTTTTTTTCTTCCTCTCTCGATTTTTTGTATGCCCTAAAGAGTAAGTAAAATATAAATACAAATATGGCATTGAAAAATAGAGAGAAACAGAAGAAATAGGCTGAATATGGAGTATCAATATATATTTCATTATACATAAATGTTACTTCCTGTATAAGAAGTCATGATACATTGAAAGTATGAAAAATCAAAGTTAGAAAGTAGCCGATAAATAAGACCCATTTTCTCCGTAAATCTAGTCCTCAAAGTATCAGGAATGTTGTATGCAGTATAAGAATAGGAATATTGGTCACTCAGAGGTATGAGGCTCTCCACCAGAAAAGCGCATTTTCAGGTATTTCTGTAATTGAAACCATCATCAATCAGTATCCAAGAACTGCTACAGAGAGGCAAAAAAATGCCCAAATAATATTGATTGTTCGTCTACCTGCATAGAGCGTGATGAATGTCATGAGGAAGTTCGTGATTGCTGTACTTGCTCAGACAAGCGTAAAGAAGTTCATAGGTTTCGACGTATAGATTTTATTTTAGCATATTCTCCTTTTTTCTCCAAAAAATCGAAAATTTCACTACGAATAATATCCTAAACTAACATAATACCTAAAGAATATTGAGCTCGTCTAGTCATTTTTCTTTTTTCTTTTGTTTTTATATACCTATATCGGTATATTTTCACGG
>JAYTYQ010000111.1:0-2961 GCA_043742285.1 Candidatus Altimarinota bacterium | reverse complement strand
GAGTGATGGGAGACAGAAGTCGGAGAACGTGGACTCAAGCTCTCAGGAGGAGAGAAACAACGAATAGCTATAGCACGAGCCATACTGGCTGATCCCGAGATCCTCATCCTCGATGAGGCGACGAGTGCTCTCGATACGGAGACAGAACGACTCATACAAGAATCATTCGATCATCTCATGAAGTGACGTACGAGTATCATCATCGCCCATCGTCTCTCCACGATACAGCATGTCGATCGTATCTATATGCTCGATGCCTGAGGAGTCATCGCAAGCGGGAATCATAGTGAACTCATGAAAAACAGTGAAAAATATCGGCACCTCATCGAGCTCCAGCATGATGGATTCATCGAGGAAGAAGTACTTGAAAATCCATAGAAATATATATACTTCTAAGTATACACTCTAACTCTCACTCCTATGAAGAAAGTACAATCCATACAATGGCTTCCCCTTCCAGCAGAACATGATTATCCAGCTGCTGCCTCATATCTCACACTCATCTATGATGGAATATCAGTAGCATGAATTATGAGCCATCTCCAGTCTGCGACGATTTCATTATTCAAGGCGAAGGATATATTTCGTGCTTCATGACTCTCACTCCTTGGGGTGAGCAATTCACATGTGAAGAAGGACAAGGATAGGGTCAAGGAAAATCTTCCCCTCTCTCCACTCCTCCTCGTACGAGACACAGTCAATGGAAAGGTCATCATCGCGGACGGATATCATCGGCTCTGTGCGATCTATAGTTTTGATGAAGATGCGGAGATACCGTGTAAGATTGTATAGATAGAGAAAAATAACCTACTCATTATGGAAAAATACAATATCCCACCTTGTTTCTATCGTCTCTCAGCCAAGGCACTCATACACAGTGAAGAGTGAAAATTCCTCCTTATCAAAAGTCCTCAGAGCAATAGATGGGATCTTCCTGGATGAGGTATTGATTTTTGAGAAACGCCTGAAATATGTCTCAGGAGAGAAATACGAGAAGAAATGGATCTTGAAATTATATATTTTGATCCCAAACCATGCTATTTTTATAGTGCAAAATGATTAGATAAAGAATTTTATGTTGCTAACATTGTGTACAGGGTTACTTTGGAAAACTTAGAATTTACACCTACTGATGAATGTGAAGAAATAAAATTTTGCTCAGTTTCTGATGCGTCACAATTAGATATATATCCAAAAACGCAAGAATTTCTCAAACACTATAATCCAGCGAATCATGTCCACCTCTAGCTCCACTATCGACTACTTGAGAATTAGATAGAATCGGGTATGTTGCAAAAGTTTGGTATTTTTATCATTCGTTATATAATTTAAATCATCATAACTCTATTTATTATGCCAATATTATATAAAGGAAAACCGTATCTTACGGAAAGCGAATTTTTGGATCAATCTGATGCGAGGATTCAACGCGATGCTGATATGATAGTCGCGATGTACACACAAAAGAAGAAGCTCATTTCTGTATAATTTTTTTATCATGTGGCAAGCTATTCTTTCTATTGAAAGTGCTGAAACAATCCATACCTATGTGGCTCAATATCAAGAATACTTTCTAGGACGTTTTTCAGATACAGGAATATACGGTGAAGATATAATACGACAGAACTATATCAACGATGCGACAACACTTCGCAATAATCTCTACGATCATATACTCACCAGTATGCGTCGTGAGCTCATCGGGCATGAACTATCAGACTGAGATATTCGTACGACAGCGATATTTTTCGGGAAAAGGATAATATTCATCGAATATGAGGAAGATATAGTTATGCAGATGCGCTATATCCAGAATATCAAGATCGTATATCGCTAAAATCACGCACTATGTCCACCTCTAAATCCACTCTCGACTATTTTCTCGAATGCCTCGAGTGAGTCCCCGATCTCCGCGCAAAAGCGATGTTCTGAGAATATGGAATTTATTCTGGAGATCGGATGTTCGCACTTGCGTGTGATGGAGCTCTCTTTTTCAAGACTTTTCCCGAGACACTCCACTTCTTCGAAGATACAGAGACGAAGGCATATCCATGAAGTCGAAATACGGCTCCTGCGAATCCTGAATGGCTCGAGAGTGAACGACAGAAACTCATCGAAGTAGCAACACTCACTCTATCACTCACTCCTCCATCGAAGTCGAAAAAGAGGAAGTAACAAAAATACTATGAATGCTCCATCTATAAATAATATCCCTCTTAAAGACTTTATCGAAATCCAAAAGAGAATTGAAAACGAATGATTCATCTTGTATGGCGAATATGAAAATGCAAAACAAATTATGATGTTAGATGTCCATAACGAAAAAAATAGTGTAGTTTGAGGATTTTTCGATCAATGAACACCAACTCACAAATGAACAAATAATTGACTAAAAATACTTTGATCACTTTGATTGTTTATATGATGATGAATACTCATGGTTATATCAGCAGAATGTAATTTGTCTGGTTTTTTAATCACATTTTCGATAATATGAATACTTATCATCTTATTTCTCTTTCAGGTGAGAGGATTTTGAAAAACCATGAGTCAAGTTGAATTCAAATTTAATGAAGTTCAATATGAAATTGAAAACATATTAAATCAGTTCTCAAACCTCAGTAATCTAGAAAAAATGGCATTTATAGAGAGAAATTTATATTTTGAAGAGTCTATTAATTCTATCTTACGATCTTTAAATTCGATAGCAAAAAATATATCCCGTCTTCGGTGAATAAGGCAGAATGTGATATGTGAAGATATGCATAAAAAACTCTATAATTGGACAGTGTATATTACAGAACAGTATATGAAGATATTCAACTATTGGATTTCTCTAAATATCAATACTCTTAAAAATCAGGGATATAGGTAAAATGTGTTGGTCTTATTCCCTTGCTTTCCTCACTACAATCATATAAACTCATGATGAGATAGATTTGTTTCTATCTCATCATTTTT
>JAYTYQ010000110.1:0-2564 GCA_043742285.1 Candidatus Altimarinota bacterium | reverse complement strand
CATTCGAAATCTGATGCTCACCGAGGAGATTGGTCTCTATGGATCGTGACTTTGAGAAAATAGTATGTGCATTTCTCTCATGAGCTATGGATTCGAGGGTGGAATTGGTACCATAGAGAATCACAGGAATTCATGGCTTGATGATCCCTCATTTTTCTCATGCGATCGCTTCGAGTGTATACCCGAGGAATTCCATATGATCATAGGAAATGCTCGTGATGATCGAGAGGATCGGTGTGATGATATTGGTGGCATCGAGTCTCCCTCACATGCCCACCTCGATCACCGCATATTCACATCCCCTATCACGGAAGTAGAGAAATGCCATGAGGACACACCGCTCATAATACGAGAGTCGTCATCCATAGGTGATGATCTGTTCGACATAGCCAACAAATGCATCTTCAGAAATGAGTCAGTCTCAACTTATTCCCCCTTGAAAAAGGGGGTTAGGGGGATTTCGTTTCAGTCATTTCGAACTCTGTGAACCAGCTTTTTCTGGGAAACAATTCGCCACTTCAAAGCGCTCTCTGATATCGATATTGTGTGGACTGGTATATACTCAGACTCATTTTCCTGATTCTTTGAGCATCTGGAATATCATCTTGGAGACACTTCATTTTCCATTCGTTCCAGCAATATGAATGGATCTGAACGTATCCTGAGGATTACCAAAAAAAGCACATGCTTGCGTGATTTTATCGAGCGTATAGTCATTTGTCGTCTCGGAAGAGAAGAACTTTTTGAGGATGTTTTGGTATTTTTTATTCATGATTTTTGGGTGAGAGATACGATATTATTGGACTCTATTCTGTTCATAGAGATTGTAGAGTTCACGAGTCTCTCGGGCTTCCCTGAGATCATGGACACGCAAAAGAGAAGCTCAAGATTGCCATGCCAGCATATGCATAGCTGTAGTCCCATTCAGAGCATCAGATGGTGGGATGCCTAATGGTTTATAGATCATACTTTTTCGTGATATTCATACAAGGATCGGTCTATCGAATACTTCGATTTTCCTCATAGATGAGAGAATTTGGTAATTTTCCTCGATATTTTTGGCAAATCAGAATCCAGGATCGAGGATTACATCATGAATTCACATTATCTCAAGGGTATGGAGCATCTGATAGAAATAATCCATCATGCACTCTATAGTCGCATCTCGACTCATGAGAATGTAGGGCTTCCGTACAGAGGCTACGAGCTCGAGCATATGAGGATCGAGCGTTCCTCCAGAGACATCATTCACTATATCGATATCATATTCGAGAGTGCGGGAGAGCACTATCGACGAAGAAGTATCAATGCTGATCGGGAGATGCGGATACTTCTGACGTATCGCCTGCAGAATTGGCTCGATCCTTGCTATCTCTTCTGATACTGGTATGATAGTTGCACCTGGTCGTGTGCTCTGTCATCCAATATCGATGATATCAGCTCATTCTGCGAGCATCTGCTCGACATGTTCGAGTGCCATTTCACTACTATCATACCTACCACCATCACTAAAGGAGTCCGGTGTGATGTTGAGAATTCCCATGAGAGCATTTTTTCACTTCCAAGAAATATTCCTAGGGTTTAACTTCTCGATCGATTGGTTCGTATATACTGCATTGGAGAGAGCGACAAATCATGGAATTCTTATGTCTGGACATATCTCAAAAAGTGGAATCATGACGAATGATCGCTCTGTCATACGGGGGTGTGGGATTGTCAAGAGTGGAGAATCGATGATGAGATCATCATAGAGGAGCATGTCAATATCGATCGTTCTCGAATTGTGATAGCCATATCTCCTGCGCCCGAAACGCTCTTCGACTAAGAGAATCACTCGCATAAGTCTATCATGAGTTAGGGAAGTACCTGCACTGATGACAGCATTGATATAATAACCTCATGTCGCATCGAATGGAGCTGAACGATAATAGCTCGAGGAATGTATATCATATAGAATATTCTCTGCGATGAGATATTGTAGAGCTCGTTCGATATGTCCGACACGATCACCGAGATTCGATCAGAATGCGAGAAAGATATGATGATGCATACAATATAATGATTAATTTTAAAGTTCTATTGTCTTAAACTCTATTCTGAAACGCTACACTTTTCATTTCACCAAAACATCTCATCTGAAGTAGTATAATTGAGTTTTTTTTGGTCTTGAGTTTAGGAAGATTTGCATTCTATGTATGTCCACTTGTATTATTTTGGATTCATCAGTCTTCTTGGGAATGTACAAAAAAACACCCGAAAAACGGGTGCTTGAATGACTCAAAACAACCCGTTATGCGAGTAAAAATCTGATAAAGCTCGACCAAGTTGTGAGGCGGTGAGAAAGAAGCATACGGAAGATTATAGGGAAAGTAGGAGAAAGTAAAAAAGAAATTTTCTAACTGTGCATGAAAAATAGTGAAGGTTCAAAAAAACATCCTTATTTTGTGCCAGCTGGAGGTAAATAATTTAAATGGGTTTGGACTTGACGCAACTCCCTAGTTTCCGTATCATAGTCGCATGAACTATCCAAAGAATATGTTAGAATTCATAGATTCATTTCATAC
>JAYTYQ010000109.1:0-11020 GCA_043742285.1 Candidatus Altimarinota bacterium | reverse complement strand
AGGATTACAGATCTCTATACTTTCTCGATCACTCCACCCAGTTTCGCAATCTTTCCGATGATATTCTCATAGCCTCGTTCGATATATTCGACATTCGTGATCAGTGTCTCACCGCGTGCGATCATGGAAGCAAGGATCATCGTTACTCAGGCTCTGAGATCCCAACTTGAGACCGTAGCTCACTTCAGGTGCGTCCGTCCGAATATGAGTGCCTCATGCGGATTCATGATCGCAATATGTCACTTCATCTTCTCGATCTCGATGAGCCAGTTGAGTCGTCATTCGAAGAGGACTTCATGGATGCGAGACATGCCATCTGCTTGTGTGAGCAGAAGGGCAAATGGGGATTGGAGATCAGTGGGGAATCCAGGATAGATATTGGTCTGGAGATTGGTGGACCTGAGACTCGATCGTGAATTGTAGACCGTGATGGTATCTTTCTCTCGATCGAGCGAGAATCTCACTCCAGCATCTTCACACTTCCCGAGAAATGCGGTGAGGTCCTGTATTCGTGCCCGTTCAATCTTTACGGAAGGTTCCGCCGTGAGTGCTCAGAGAATGATGAACGTCCCACTTTCAATATAATCAGAGATCACTCTCCATTCAGCTTGTTTTGGTGTAGTGTCGACACCATCGACGATGATTGTATGATCATAGTTGATACTGATGTTGGCACCAATGCTTCTGAGAAATTCTATGAGACAGATGACATGTGGTTCTATAGCCCCGAGTTCGATCGTGGTTTTTCCTTTTCGGAAAGCAGCCATCATGAGAATATTCTCAGTGGCTGTGACTGCGAAATTCCCTCTGAGAGTGATATTTTTCCCATGATCTTCTCATTGGAATGCGATATTCGCACCTTCACCCATGTTCTCATATCCATATGCAGAGAAGGCTCTGAGGTGTTCATCGATGGGACGTTTTCCGATATTACATCCACCAGGATAAGGGATTTCGAGACCACCGAAGCGTTTGAGAAGGGCAGGAAAGAGGAATATTCCAACTCGAATTTTTTTGATCTTCTCACGGTCGAGAGTATGGATATTCATTGCCCGAGTATCCAGAGTGAGCTTTCCCGTTGGATCGAATTCTACTATCACACCGAGAGATTCGATGATGGACAGAAATGTCACGACATCTCCGATATGTGGGACATTTTCGAGGGTGAATGTCTCGAAAAAAAGTCCACACGCAATAAGGGGGAGTGCAGCATTCTTTGACCCAGAGATTTTTATATTTCCGGAGAGCGATTGGGGTCAGGTGATTTTGAGCATCGGAAAGTCATGCAAGGAGAATAATTCAACTATTCTATACAATTGATCACGACTTGCAATTCTTTTCACATATCTCTATTATTCGATCATATATGGTTCTATAATTGCACGTTATGAGAGTTCATGTACTCGATATCCGACTCATCGTATGGTCTCAATCTCGAGTGCAGTTCCGAGTTTTTTGCGGAGGTTTTTCACATGTGTATCGATCGTCCGATCATAGAGGTATTGATCATAACCAATTATATCCTTCATGAGTGAATCTCGCTTGATGACGATTTTGCTATTCTTCATGAAGTATTCGAGGAGGGCGAATTCAGTTTTCGTGAGCTTGAGTTCGACTCCATTCAGGGTGGCAATATGGGTCTTCGTATCGAGTGATATATTTCCGAATGTGATTCCTTTTCCGCCTGCTTTCTGTTCTTTCTTGACTTCCGAACGTTTGATCACTGCATGGATACGTGCCACAAGTTCACGGGGAGAGAAGGGTTTTGATACATAGTCGTCCGCTCAGAGTTCGAGAAGGGTCACCTTATCATCTTCGCTTTCGCGGGCAGAGAGAACTATGATGGGCGTTGAGTTGATCGCTCGTATTTCGCGACAGACTTCTATTCCATTTTTACCTGGGAGATTGATATCGAGGATGATGACGACAGGTTTTGTTTTGCGAAAACTCTCCAAGGCTTCATTCCCGTTTCTACAGATAACGAGTTGAAATCCAGATTGCTCGAGATACATCGAGAGGGGGGTGATGATGCCCTCATCGTCCTCGATGAGAAGAATTGTATGCATAGAAAGAGATTTTATTCACTCATTGTATCGCCACTCTGAGAAAAATCAATAAGTACTAAACTGAACACGCACGAATCCGCAAGGAATTTTCCTTTCATTTTTGCCTATTTTCTGCTAAGATATGCTCAGAGATTCATCTTGATTCATTGAGAATTTTCTCTATTCGTTCACACGAAATTTACACTCTTTCCTCCCTCTTTTACGTATGCTCAACCAATTTACCAACGAATATAAAAATATCATGCTCGCGGCAGAAGCTCGAGCCAAGCAATTTGGTTATAGTGAAATCCTTCCCGAAGATGTCGTTATTCAGATAGCGCATATCCGAGAAGGAAATGTATACGATCTGTTTACGAGTTTTGGACTCAATGATTCCGTAGTGATCGATATACTCTCGCGTCCACCATTCGTTCATGTTGATGGTGCTCGGGATGGACAATATGTAGGTATATCACAGAGAGTGAAGGACCTTATTGTCATGAGCATGAAGGTCGCAGCAAGCTTCCAAAAATCTCAGGCAAGTATAGAGGATTTTCTTCTGGCACTCTTTCGCATTCAGACTGAGAATTGGTTCTACCAGTTTCTCGATTTTATAGGGATTTCTCCCAAAGATTTCGAGAATCAACTGATCGAGATCAACAAGCTCATCGCAGGATCCGCTGAGAAGGGGAAGTGAGAAGGAGAGTGAGGGATTTTTGGACCAATCGACGATATCGTCAAAATGCTCGAAGACAGTATGGGAAGTGCCAATACGGATAATAATGGTTCTACAACTGCTCAAAATAGTCAAAATCCATTTGTACATAATAAGCCTCAAGACAAAAAAGATTCCAAAACCCCTGCACTGGATTTCTTTGGATTCGATCTCACGAAAAATGCTCGAGAAGGGAAGATCGATCCCATCATCGGACGTGAGACAGAGATTGAGAGGCTTATCAGTATTCTCAATCGTAAAACCAAGAATAATCCCTGTCTCGTCGGAGACCCTGGAGTCGGGAAGACTGCTGTGGTGGAGTGACTCGCTCTGCGTATTGCAGAGGGGAAAGTTCCATTTGCTATGCAGGGTAAGCGCGTCGTCTCAATCGATATGTCACTCATGGTAGCAGGAACAAAATACAGATGAGAATTTGAATGACGATTGAAGCAAGTGATTGATGAGGCTTCCAAACATGAGAATGAAATTATTCTTTTTATCGACGAGATCCATACCATCATCGGCGCTGGAGGCGCTGAAGGGACGCTCGATGCTGCGAATATCTTGAAGCCTGCTATGGCACGAGGGCAGATATGCCTGATCGGTGCAACCACACTCTCAGAATATCAGAAATACATCGAGAAGGACTCAGCTCTCGAGCGACGATTCCAGAAGATTGACGTTCCTGAACCAGATTTTTCGACTTCTGTAGAAGTGATTCGAGGGCTACGTTCGACGTTCGAGGATTTCCACAATCTGGTCATTGAAGATGATGCCGTCGAAGATGCGGTGATCCTCTCAACTCGATATATCACGGATCGATTCCTCCCTGACAAGGCTATCGATCTCATAGATGAGGCATGTAGTGCGAAGAGTATGACCTATAGTTTCGATACGTCAGAAGTTGAGGAGATCAAAGAAGCGATACAGTGACTTCAGAAGGACATAGAATGATTCCTCATCTCTCAACAATATCAGAAGGCTCTTACCAAACGAAAAGAACTCGATAAGCTCAAGCAAGATGCCGAAGAGAAAAGAAAAAAAAGAGTCATACCACGCAAGAATCGGCTCCATATAACATCCGCAGATGTACAGCGCGTGATCCATCAGATGACGGGCGTGCCACTCAAGAACCTCGAAAAAGAAGACCTCTCGAAGCTCCGTGCTCTGTCATGAGTGCTCAAAAAACGAATTATCGGTCAGGATGCCACGATCGACTCCATTGTGAGTTCCCTCAAACGATCACGCGTCGGGATATCGAACCCCAATCGTCCGATTGGATCATTTCTCTTCCTCGGTCCTACTGGTGTCGGGAAGACTGAACTCGTGAAGGTACTCGCCGAAGAATTCTATGGGGATTCCAAGGCATTGATCAAGATTGACATGAGTGAGTATCAGGACAAGTCGAGTGCCTCGAAGCTGATCGGGACGACTGCGGGATATGTTGGCTACGAAGAATGAGGACTTCTCACAGAGAAAGTTCGCAGAAAGCCGTATTCGATCGTCCTTCTCGATGAGATAGAGAAGGGGAATTTCGATATTTACAATCTCCTTCTCCAGATTCTCGAAGATGGCTCAATCGCTGATGGGAAGGGTAGGCTCGTGAACTTCAAGAACACGATTATCATCATGACGTCCAATATTGGTTCTGAAGAATTCAATGCCGAAGCGGCCAAGATCGGATTCACAGTGTCTGAGAAGGATGAAGAGAAAATCATCTCGGGATATGCAGATATACGAGACCGAGTGCTCAAACAGCTTCCTGATGTCTTCGCACCAGAATTCCTTAACCGTATTGATAAGACAATCGTGTTCTCCCCACTGGATAAAAAAGTCCTCAAATCGATCGTTATTCTCCAGCTCGATGATCTCATAAAGCGACTCTCCGTACTGAGAATCCAGTTCACTTATGATACGAAGTCAGTTATGCAGATCGTTTCTGAGACGTATAATCCAGAATATGGAGCTCGTCCAGTGAGACGCTATATTCAGGAAAAAATCGAAGACGTTATTGCAGATGCACTAGTCGATAGGCAGACAAAGAAACATATTGTACTCTCAGCCGAAAAGAAGGCACTGAAGTTCATATGGAAATAGAGTATACTCAATTTGTATACGGGATAGATCCAATTCAGTATTAGATTTTAACTAAATTATAAATTAAATTTGACATTTATTAGTAATTAGTATTATAGGAGAAATTAATCCATTCTCTTTTTTACTATGATACGCAATATTTTTCTGACTTCCATCTGTATTCTCGGACTTGCCCTCACTCTTGATACGAGTTTCGCAGAATCCGTTCCAGTATTCTCGATCACCAACTGTAACGGTACACGAGTGGTTCGTACTGATATAGGGAAACTTGAGATTAGTCATGTAGGAGTGAATACAAAGAATTGTATCGGTGCACGAGTCTCTGAAGCGAGATCTGAAATATCAGCAACGTGAGCTGAGATTCTTTCTCCATCTGGATCTGGCGTGAATGCTCTTTCTTCGAACCAATCTCAGTCTGGAAATATGGTCAATACCGGAGAATGAGTAAAAGAATTGGCTCCGAAATTCAATCCAGAGAATGGTCCAGCATTCGATATTCGCTCAACAGATACTGTGAACTATCGAGTGATCCAGATGAAGAATAAGGGAATCCGTTATGTCGATCCGATGCGGAGCGTGAAGATGCGCGATACTCCGAGTATGCTCTCGAGGGTCGCTGCCTATCTGATGAAGAATGATAGTGTCGTCATCACTGGAAAAGAGATAGGATGGGTATCGACTCAGGGCGCAGACGTGCTCGTGACAGATATTATTTCCAATACAATTCTTCCTGATACAACAGGCAAGTCGGATGGCTATATCGCTTCGAAATATCTCAGACTCCCGAATGCGAGCGATCTTGTCCGTATCGGACAGGCAGATCAAGCGTATTGGAGTGATATCGCTCATGTGAAGGTCGCTCATCTCGTGAATGTCAGATTGCATCCATGGTACGGAGCACAGATCACCGCAACCCTCACAGATACAACTCAGCTCTATATTGTCTCCACCGTTGATAACTGGTCAGAGGTGATATCAGATGATCGATCGATATCAGGATATATTCGCTCAGACTTCCTGGTTGTCGATACCGCACAGCGTATTGATCGATAACATTGAGATGCTGAAGTCTGATTCGCCACAGCCGATGGAATGTCAGAATTTGAGCAATTCTTGGGTCCGTGATTCTCCCCCATTCGTAGAATTATTTGCATTTTTGGATCGAGTACGTTACAATAGGATTATCCTAAATCACTTCTATGTCTGAAAAAGTTGAAGAACTCTATATTTTTGATGGCTTTTCGAAAGAAGAGATCACCTACTTCCTTCTCATGAGTCAGACACAACACCGAAAGGTGTGAGAAAGAATTCTCGCTATCGGCGATATCTCGAATGGATGTGCCTACTATATCAATAGTGGAAAAGTCCGTATCCTCCAGTGAGGCAATGAGATTGCAATTCTCGGCGCTGGATCATTTTTTGGAGAGATTGCACTCATCACAGATGAACCTCGTACTGCCACTGTCGAAGTCCTTGAAGATGCTGAACTTCAAGTGTTCCTCAAGGATGATTTTCTCATCCTTATCAAGCAATCCGCTCATGGGAAGCAAATGCAAGAGGAGATTATGCGTCGGATCAAAGAACGCGTGAAGAAATAGTTTGCATATAAGATAATATGTGTTATTATAATAAAGTCTTATTTCATAACACATACAGATATGACAAATAGTAAAAGTTCTCAGAAGCGAAAAGCTTCTCTCTCGGCTCTTGCTAACAGTACAGGGATGGTGGATGCAACACTGATGACAGCAACAGGAACTTCAGCAAGTACCGCAGTAGCATATCGTACAATGATCGGTAATGGATTTGCTGCTGAAGATGTCAATATGGATATTGCTCGAATCGGTAATGGATTCGCCGCAACAGATGTCAACGTGGATCTTGCTATAGGAAATGGATTTGCATAAGAAAACGTCATACATTATCGAAAGCTCTCATATAGTTTGAGGGCTTTTTTATACTGATACTGTTTCTGGCTCAGTTTATGTAGTTCTGAGTTTCTTAAGCTTACCTGGGAAAGATGTATGTACAAAGGTATTATCATAGGTATTGTTGCCACTCTTTGGAGCTTGATTGGCGAACATCCTGCAATATTGTCGAAGTGAAAACTCGTTCGTCCTCTCACCATGAGTCTCACTACTATCACGCACAAATAAGACTCTAATGCTAGAACATAGGTTATGAATTCGTGCCTGTTCTTCTGTAGAAATTTCTTCTCAGATTGAATTCTGAATGAATTGTGCTATCCATCAGAGTATGAGTCCCAATGGAAAGCCACTATTACGATTGATGAGTGATCCTGCATATATACAGCACTCATCTTTGGCATTGATGTACGTATTCAGTTCACAACGAAAGCATCACGTATCACTTGATTTTGATTGGAGTATATAGACATGGTCTCAACTACTATTCATTCCATCATAGTACACTGAACCAAATGCATCCTTGTAAATAATCTTATCTTTTAACACTTCTCAAAGATCATACTGTATCTTGCTCTTATCTGGTTGGATCTGCTCGAGTACTTCCAGAAATTGCATATTCATTCTCTCTTGTTCTGCTGGAATGGTGCAAGAGGCTTGCTCTGTATGCAGGGTTCCATCAGGATCAATCTTGATATAGGCAATTGCTGTGAATGGAGGAAGTCTATCGAATGTGCCTTCTGCAATACCACCACGAAGGGTATAACTCCCATCACCTCATTCTGTCAGGGAACATGCAGTTTTTCATTTGAAATCAATCAGAAGAAAATCCTTCATACATTTGTTCTGATAATTACTTGCTGTAAGATTCGCTATATTCATTCTCTGTCCAGGATGAATCTTCTCCGCCTCGATTCAGCCAAAGAGTACTTGTACAAGCCTCAATTCTTCTCATGTACTGATACCGACATGCATATCATCATGTACAGGCGAGAGGATACTGTTGGTTCCAGTATCCTCATATGAATTCAGACTTCACAGAGTCTGTATCATAGTGTATTCGTGTAGAGTAGACAGGCCGGGATAATAGTGGCGCAAAAGAGATACAGATGTTCGTATGAGTTTTTTGAAGTATGCTTTTCTTCCCAAGATATCGATACCTACTCATCATTCGCATGCCTTCTGATATATGGTGAGTATAATCCTGAGAAGTTGAGATTTTTCTATTAGATCAATAGGATGTCTTCTCATAGCCTTCTCTACGCGATACGTGAATAAGTCGACGAATGCCCCGAGGAAGAGTCATCCATTATTTCACTTCAGATGTTGTTCCAGATCGAGGCCATTACTATTGATTTTTCTTCAGGATTGTAGGATTGGTACCATATCTTCCAAATGATCGCTTAATTCCTCCCTAACGGCGATAGGTGTTGCAAGTAACTTATCAATCGCAATATAGAGAAGTATCTCTACATGTATAAGGAGTCATCTCTGCTCGAGTGTGAGTGTCGCATTCTCTTGTTTGAGTTTTTCTTTTTCTCTCAGGAGTTCTGCGATTTCTGGTATTCAGAGCAGCCCTATGGATTCAGTCTTCAGTCGAAGTTCCACTGTTCTGAAGAGTATTTCTGATTCTTTTGCAAATACTTCTCAATCAGGATTATTCCTATATACAATCATGACCATTTCATAGTATTCTTTGGCTTCAACAACAAGTGGAATGATTGTTGCATTATTGGATGATTCTGTATTGAGTGTAGCGAGCAGTTCCTCAACAGTTAGATCATAGAGGATTTGAACGCTATGCAGGATTTTTCCAAGCATTTTTCCGAGTTGTGCATACTTCACTCAGAGTTCGTATTGACCTATATGAAAGTAATATATCGCAAGATTGGCAACTGTATTGAGAAGGGTTCAACGATAGAGAACAATATCTTCAGGATTGATACTTATTGTCTCAAACCCAGGATTCGCTAGAAGTGTATCTATATTTTGTCCGGTCAATAACCGGAGGTGTGTGTTGATAGTAGACTCGATCTCGAGGAGCTTCTCATCTCATGCAGTATAGTTTCGACTCTTGTGTGCAGATGATATATATTCTCCCAAGAAGCGTAGATAATCAGGAGAATCAGACATTCATGGACTTCGTTGCAATTGGACATAGAGTCCAGAGAGAAACTGGAATGTTCACTTCGGATCTTTCTCTACTTGTTCAACAGAAGCGTAATTGATTGCAGGCAGAAGTTTTTCGATATGAGATAAAAATCCACCTCAACTTCAAAATAGAACATCATTATTCGTATTTTGAACGACACGGTGAATTTTTTCTCACCTCTCCCTTATTACTGTTTGAATATATCCAGAAAAGTTGGTGATTCAATACTTAGGATTTCATGTCCGCAATACATCCGGTAATAAATTTCACATATAGTTTAGTCCATAATAGTCTATATTAATTGATGTCAACTGAATATTGCTATTCCACAAAAATATACCCTCATAGGTATTTAGAATGAGCGAATCTAGTCATAGAAATTATCCATAAATAAAAAAACACAGAAGATTCTGTGTTTTTCCAAAAAATGAGTTCTAATTAATACATCCCCCCCATTCATCCCATCCCCCCCATTCCTCCACCTGGTGGCATACTCGGTTCATCTTTCTTCGGAGCATCGACGATGAGGGCTTCCGTCGTGAGAAACATCCCTGCCACTGATACAGCGTTCTCGAGAGCTGAGCGAGCCACCTTGGTCGGGTCGATGATACCAGCCTTCACGAGATCCTTGTATTCATCACGAGCCGCATCATATCCATAGTGTGGATCATTATGATTTGCGACTTCATTGACGACGACGGCACCTTCCTTGCCTGCATTATCAGCGATCTGGCGAACAGGATAGGTGAGTGCACGTGCGACGATATCAGCACCAACTTGTTCTGCAAGGGAGAATTGTGCTCATTTGATGACTTTCGCGGCCTTCAGAAGAGCGACTCCACCACCTGCAACGATCCCTTCATCTACTGCTGCCTTGGTAGCATTGAGGGCATCTTCGATTCGGAGCTTTTTCTCTTTCATTTCGACTTCTGATGCAGCACCAACCTTGATCACAGCGATACCACCAGCGAGCTTTGCAATTCTTTCTGCAATCTTTTCTTTATCATAGTCAGACTTCGTGATTTCGATGAGGCGTCTGAGTTCTCCGACACGAGCATCGATCATCCTCTTATCACCTCCACCACTGATGATTGTCGTCGACTCCTTGGTGGAGACAATCGCCTTGGCATGACCGAGGTGTTCGATCGTCGCATTCTCGAGCTTGTAGCCGACCTCATCTGAGATGACGGTTGCACCAGTAAGAATAGCGAGATCTCGAAGTATTTCTTTCTTGCGATCACCGAATCCTGGAGCCTTGATACCGAGAACCGTGAGGACTCATTTGAGCTTATTGAGGATGATCCCCGTAAGTGCCTCTCCATCGATATCATCGGCGATGATGACGAGTTCTCGACGTCCAGATTGTGCGAGAGACTCCAGGACTCCGAGGATATCTTTGAGTGATGATATCTTCTTGTCGGTGATCAGGATATGAGCATCAGCGATGCGAGCTTCCATCTTCTCTCCATCAGTGATCATGTAGGGAGATATATATCCATTATCGAACTTCATCCCTTCGGTGACTTCGACTTCGAGACCGAAGGTCTTGCCTTCCTCGACGGTGATGACTCCGTCTTTCCCGACCTTCTCCATAGCCCTTGCGATGATCCCTCAGACCTCCGCGTCTTGAGCCGAGATCGTAGCGACTTGTTCGATCTCTTCCTGAGTATTGAGGGGCTTACTCATGCGAGCGAGTTCTGCGACGACGAGGAATCCTGCTTTTTTCATCCCGTTCTTGAGCTCTATCGCATTGATACCAGAGCGGATCTCACGGAGTCCTTCCTTCACCATAGCGTATGTGAGAAGGGTAGCAGTCGTGGTTCCGTCTCAGGCTGCGTCATTGGTCCGACTTGCGGCTTCCTTGATGAGTTCTGCACCCATATTCTCGATCTTGTCTTCGAGTTCGATCTCTTTCGCGATCGTGACTCCATCATTGGTGACCTGAGGTGCACCGTATGATTTCGAGAAGATCACATTGCGACCTTTCGGTCACATAGTACAGGTGACCGTCTTCGCGACCTTCTCCATTCCTGCGAACATTTTGAGACGAGCTTCGTCTCCGAAGTGAATTTGTTTTGACATAGGT